>JACQTM010000335.1 GCA_016210825.1 Hyphomicrobiales bacterium | reverse complement strand
TCGCTTTCGAGCGTTGCGTCGGCGTCCGTATCGCCGAGGGCGGCGGCAACCGGCGAAAAAAAACGGCGGTGATGCACCGTGGGTCCAAGACGTTCGAGGGCGTCGAAATGCTCTGGTACCGAGTATCCCATGTGGCGTTCGAACCCGTAGCCCGGATGCGCCGCCCCGATCTGTTTCATCAGGCGATCGCGCGTCACCTTGGCGACGATCGAGGCCGCGGCGATTGACGTCACCAGCGCGTCGCCGCTGATGATCGCGCGGCATTCGCATGCTGTCTCGATGCGGTCGCAGCCGTCCACGAAAACGAGCCGCGGCGGCACGGGAAGTGCGGCAACGGCGCGCGCCAGCGCCCAGAGCGAGGCTTGCCGGATGTTGTCGCGATCGATGCGCGCAGTCGAACCGAAGGCGACCGCGACCTCGGCAGTGGCGCAGATTCGCGCATAAAGCTCCTCGCGTTCCGCCGGCAGGAGCTTCTTTGAGTCATTGAGACCGCGTGGGACGCGCGTGGGGTCGAGGATTACGGCAGCTGCCACCACCGGCCCGGCGAGCGGTCCGCGCCCGGCCTCGTCGCAACCGGCCACCGGCCAGATGCCGTTTTTCAGTGCCGCGCGCTCACGCCGGAATGTCGGGCGAAGCGGCTCTTCATTGAGCGGAAGCCTTAATGCGGCGGCCTTGCGACTCATGCCGCGATGGTGCGCAGCAGCCGCATGCGATGGCAACCTTATTAGTCCGGCAGTCTCGGTGTACCCTCAGGGGTCAGTGGAAATTGGGGATTATGCGCGACTTCCCAGACGTGCCCATCGGGATCGGCGAAATAGCCTGAATGGCCGCCCCAGAAGGCTTTTTGCGGCGGCTTGAGACAGGTACCGCCAGCTTTAACGGCGGCTGCGACGACCGCATCGACGTCGTTCTCGTTCACGCAGTTCCATGCCAACGCCGCACCGCGAAATCCTTCACGCGCCGCCATCGTGGGCAAGCCGGCATCCCTGGCAAGATCATCCACACCGAAGCATGCGAGCACGATGCCACCGGCCTCGAAGAACGCAACGTCGTTGCCGGCACGCCGAAACTTCCGAACGAAGCCGAGCTGCTCATAGAAGCGTGCGCTGCGCGCCACATCCGACACGCCGAGCGTCACCAAGCTGATATGTGCGTGCGGCTTGATTGCCATTTAGAACAAACTCAATTGCTCCGCCCCTTTGCTTGGCTTCTGGAAATGCTCGGTGGTGAGGCGAACTTTCTCGGCGTTGAGGCCGAGCTTTTCGCAGGCCGCTTCAAACCGCCGCCCGATCATCCAGGCGTAGGGGCCTGTGCCCGTCATCCGCTTGCCGAAAGTCGAATCGTAATCCTTACCGCCGCGCATATCGCGTATGAGTTTCAAGACATGACGAAATCGGTCGGGAAAATTCGCCATCAGCCATTCGCGGAAGAGGTCGCGTACTTCGAGCGGCAATCGAAGAATCACATAGCCCGCGCCCTTGACCCCGGCGAGCGCCGCGGCATCGAGAATACGCTCGATGTCGGCATCGTTTATGGCGGGAATGATTGGCGCGACCATAACCGAAGTCGGCACGCCGGCGTCTGCGAGCTGCCGCAAGGTTTCTAGCCGGCGCTGCGGCGTTGCGGCACGTGGCTCCATGGTGCGCGCGATTGTCGCATCGAGTGTCGTCACCGAAAGCGCGACCCTGACGAGGTTCCGCTCCGCCATCCGCGACAGAATATCGATGTCGCGCACCACCAGCGACGATTTGGTGACGATGCCCACAGGATGGCCCGCGCGTTCGAGCACTTCGAGAATTCGCCGCATGATTTGGTATTTTTTCTCGATTGGCTGGTACGGATCCGTATTCGTACCGATCGCGATGGTGCGCGGAACATAGCCCGGCGCGGAAATTTCGCGCGCCAGCAGCGTTGGCGCCTCGGGCTTAATGAACAGTCTCGATTCAAAATCAAGACCGGCTGAGAGCCCGAGATAGGCGTGGGTCGGGCGCGCGTAGCAATAGACGCAACCATGCTCGCAGCCGCGATAGGGATTGATCGAGCGGTCGAAGGGAATATCCGGCGAATCGTTGCGGGTGATGATCTTGCGTGTGGCATCCACCTGAACGGTCGTCTTAAACGGTGGCAGGTCGTCGAGACTCTGCCAGCCGTCATCAAAGGCAACGCGTGCAATCGGCTCGTAGCGACCCGAGGCGTTCGACAGCGTACCGCGGCCGCGCCGGCGCTCGTGCTCGACAATCGTTCCCATCAGTCCAGTCGTATCGGGTGGACGACGGCCACTGAGTGTTTCCCACTCAGCTTGATTGCGTGCTGGCGTCTGCGCCGGAGGTCTACGGAGGGCTGTGGACGAACTAGCCATGCTAACTTCCCTATCCCATTGTAAAGAACAAAACAAGAACATTATTGTCACTGATGGTGAAAATTTGCATGCCTCGCCAGATCGGCCGGACCCACTGCCGCGTGCTAGGGGTCAAGCCAAGGAGACGGCCGAGGTTCCATGCTGAGTGTGGTGA
>JACQTM010000332.1 GCA_016210825.1 Hyphomicrobiales bacterium | reverse complement strand
GTTCGCGCCTCGGCCACCGGAATGGTGCGGCAATCCGGGCTCGTGCGAAACATGTTCGCGGTGAGCGCGCCGGACGGCATCATCCGCGCCCTTGCCGAAACGCCCGGCGGTGTTCTTGGCGATGTCGCCATTCATCTTTACTCGTTCGGCGGCGTCGGCGCGGCCGCACGCTGGGCAAGCGCCGCGGCAGCGGGGCATTTCACGCTCGACGGTCACGAAGGCTTTGCGGTTGAAGCGTCTTGATCGCCGCGATACCCGGCCTCAGAGCCCGACGAATTCCTTGATCGCCGCGAGGACTTTTTGCGGCTGCTCGAGCGGCGGACAATGTCCGCATGACGGCAGCTCGATATAGCGCGTACCCGGCGCCTTTTCGGCGATGAGTTTGTTAAGTGCCGGCGGCGTTGCCTGGTCGAGCGCGCCGCAGACCACAAGCGTCGGCACTTTCAGCTTCGGCAGATCGGGTACGAGATCGGTCTGTGTCAATATCGTGCATGCTGCCTGGAACGCATTTGGCTCGATGCCGAGCAGCGCGGCGCGGCACTCGTCGATCGCTTTCGGATGCGCCTTGAGATACTCGGCGTGAAACACGCGGTTGGCGGCGATGTCGGCGATGGCGCCAAGCCCTGCGCCGGCAACTTTCTCGGCCATCACCCGGAAGGCCTGTTTGCCCTGCTCCGGGAAGCCCGCCGCGGCATCGCACAAGACGAGTTTGCCAATGCGATCCGGATGCGCGATTGCGAATGCCAGCGCGACCGTGCCGCCAAAACCGTTGCCGATCAACACCGTGTCGCGGCCGATGTGGAATTCCTCGAACCCGTCCTCAATGCGGGCGATATAAGCTTCCATCAGCGCCATCACCGGCTCCGAGCCATGGAAGCCCGGCAGGTTGAATAGCGTGACGCGGAATTTATCGGCAAGCGCGGGAACGACCGGGTCGAAGGCGTGCCGATCGGTGAGCAATGAATGCAGCACGACGAGATCGCGGCCAGCGCCCGTACGCACCGCAGTTAACGCGCCGTGGCCGGCGGTGAGTTGCTCCATGGCCATTCGCCCCTCCTATCAGTAGGCGTTCGTCAACACCGCGCGAATATCTTCGGTTCCCGCCTTGCGTGGGTCGACGATCACAAGCTTGGCGGCTTCCTCGGCGACCAAGCCGATCTTGCCCTGATCGAACCCCACCTCGCGTAATTTTTGCGGAATGGGAAGCCCGTGCAACATCTTTTCTAGCGCCGCAGCTGGATCGCTTGCGCTCAGCGCCAGTGCCAGCCTTTCGCGCGACTCCGGCGCCGCCGCGAGATTGAAGCGCGCTACGTGTGGCAGGATGATCGCGTGCGTTTCGGCGTGCGGCATGCCCAATCCGCCGAGCACATGCGCAAGCTTGTGATGCAGCGCGGTGCCGGCGCAGAGTACGACGCCGGCGAGCCAGGCTGCGACCAGGCATTGCTCGCGCGCCTGCCGATCGGCGCCATCGGCGACAACGCGTGGTAGAAATTTGGCAAATCGCCGCAATGCGTCGGTTGCCAATGCCTCGGTTACCGGCGTGCGCTCGGCGATCCACAACGCCTCGACGCAATGGGCGATGCCGTTCATTCCACTGGCAGCGCTCACAGCCACGGGCAGCGCCAGCGTCAGATCGGGGTCATAGAGGATGGTGCGCGGCACGATGCGATTGTCGCGCACGGTGACCTTGCGCTCGCCGTCGGTCATGCCGAGGATCGGGGTCGCTTCCGATCCAGAATAGGTCGTCGGTACCGCGATGATCGGCAGCCCAGTCTCGCGCGCAATCGCTTTGGCAAGTCCGATGGCCGACCCGCCGCCGGCGCTGACAATGCCATCAGCCTTGAGCTCGCGTGCGGCGGCAACGCCTGCTTCCGCCACATCGCGCGGCACGTGAATGACGGCTTTGGCATGCAATCCAACGGCGCGCGAACCAAGCAAGTCGGCCAGCCGCGCGCCGAGCCGTGCCCCGCTGCCGGGTGTGGCGACGACGAGCGCGCGCTTGAGCCCGAGCCGGTCTGCCTCTTCGCCGACACGCCCAGATGCACCGGAGGCGAAAACGACGCGCTGCGGGGGAACATCATGGATGAAGGCCGCGATCATTCTTCCTCTCCCGTTACCGGAATAAGACACTCACGGCGCTGTAACCAACCATGGAATCCGGGGCATCGGCAAACCCGTAGGATGACATGCTGATAGTTATGCGACATGACGACCGCCACCGGAATACGGATTAGTCTCGCCTTGTTGATCAGGCTATGCGAGTGTTGGCGCCGGGAATACGAACGGCGATACCGCCACTTCCAGAGCATAGGCATTCGCAAGCCTGGCGGCAGTGGGACCGGGCCCGCACGAAAAAATGGACCATAAGGGAGGTCTTATCCATGCGCAGAAACGTGTCTTCCAACTATGCGACGCGAGGCCGAGCATTGCGGCACGCGGCTGCCGGCGTCGTTGGCGCGGCGGCCATCGCCTTTGTCACCGCGGCATCGGCCCAGACTTACGGCATCGCCACCATGCAGCCGGGTACGCTGAACCACACGACCGGTTCGGCGATCGCCAAGGTGCTTAAGGAAAAAGGCAACCTGAACGTTCTCGTTCAACCGACCGCCGGAGAAACCACGCTCATTCCCATGGTCGGCCGCGCCGAGGCTGATCTTGGAATCGCCAATATCGCCGAAGTGGTCAATGTCACCAAGGGCGGTAGCGCCGTCGGCACGCAACCGGATCTTCGCCTGATCGGAACCGTCCATTCCCTGCGCGTGGCCTTCTGGGTGCGCAAGGACGCCCCGATGAAAACCATTGCGGACCTAAAGGGAAAGAAAGTCACGGTCGGCTATTCCGCCATGCGGACGATTGACGGGCTCGTGCAATCCATGTTGGCAACGGGAGGTTTGACGGACAAGGATATCCAGCCGGTGCTGGTGCCTAACGTTATTCGCGGCGCCGACGATTTCGTCTCCGGCGCCTCTGACGTGTTGTTCTTCGCCTTCGGCGCACCCAAGGTGCGTGAAGTCGATGCCAGCGTCGGCGGCATTCGCGCGCTGGAAATCCCAGAGAGCGGCATGGCCGCAGCAAAGAAGCTTTTCCCCTACGGTTATCTCACGCAAGGGACTCCGAGCCCGTTCTTTGTCGGTCTACCGAAACCGATGGGTGTCTACACCTACGACAACATGCTCTTCACCAACGCCAAGGTGAAGGACGAGATTGTCTACAAGATTATCGAGACGATGGAAGGCAACAAGGCGGACCTCGTCGCCGTGCAACCGGCGCTGCGGGAATTTTCCGCCGCGGCGCTCTATAAGAAATACGACATTCCGTATCATCCTGGCGCCTTGAAGTATTTCCAGGACAAGAAGATCGAAGCCAAGGCGGTCCAGTGAGCGAAGAGCGTATCGTTCCCGACGCGGCGGAATTCGCTTCCGCCGCGTCGAAGACGACTGTTTTCTGGACCAACGTTTTCCAAGCGGCACTCATCGCCGTTGTCGTGCTTTGGGTGCTCGACGTTCCCCGTCAGGTCTTTCACGTATCGTTCTACACGGAACAGCTTCTAGCGGTTTGCCTCGGTTTGACGCTTGCGATCGCCTTCGTTGCGGGCGAGCCGCGGAAACCCGCTCCGATTAATCCGTCGGGAGCTGCCGCATCGATCTGTATCGCCGCCTATGCGATTTTTGCCTTCGCTACGTCCGGCGGAATTCCGTTGGCAGTAATTGCCGGTTTGATTGCCAGCCTTGTTTGGACTGCCATTGGTGCCAGACCTTGGGCCGCCCGGTATCTGGACTGGTTCAGCGCCATTGTCTCGCTCGCAATCTGTGTCTATGTCGCCGCCCGCTATGAGGCTTTGACCGTCGAAATCGCGCTGCTACCGAGAGAAGGTATCCTAGGCAGCGCCTTCTTAATCATCCTCGTTCTGGACGCCAGTCAGCGGACATCCGGATGGGGCTTTGTGGGAATCATTCTCGCGCTCGCCGCCTATATCTTCATCAGTCCATATTTTCCTGGCGATTTTCAGACACGGCCGGTCTCACCCGAGCGGCTTGTGGCTTACCTCGGGCTCGACGTGAACGGCATTATCGGGGCGATTCTGGCGGTCGCCGTTTTGATCGTGATTCCTTTTACGATTTTGGGTCAGGTGCTGGCCCGCACCGGAGGCGCCGATTTCTTCGCCGATCTCGCGATGTCGGCCATGGGCCGATTTCGCGGCGGCGCCGCGAAGATCGCAGTCGTCGGTTCGGCGCTATTCGGCATGATCTCGGGCAGCGCGGTAAGCAATGTACTCGCTGTCGGCATCGTGACCATTCCAACCATGGTCCGCTCCGGGTTCTCTCCCTATCGTGCCGCGGCCATTGAGTCGGTAGGCTCCACCGGCGGGCAATTGATGCCGCCGGTCATGGGCGCTTCCGCCTTCATCATGGCGGAGTTTCTGCAGGTCTCGTACGGAACGGTTTGTATCGCCGCCGCTATTCCTGCCTTGCTCTATTACGCCTGTCTCTTCTTTCACGTCGATCTTGATGCGGCGAAGCACAAGATCGGCGCCGCAAGGATCGAGAGCGCGCCGCCGATCTCCGAAGTCCTGAAATCCGGCTGGCATTTCCTCATCGCCATCGGCTTTCTGGTCTTCGCGCTCATTTATCCGGAGATCACACGGCTCACGCCGGAAAAAGCCGCGATTGTTTCGACAATTCTCTTGATGATCACAAACGTCATTTTCGGCTATCGCGGCAAACGCGCCACGATTCCACAAATGCTTCGCGCGGTGATTGCGACGGGCCGCGT
>JACQTM010000344.1 GCA_016210825.1 Hyphomicrobiales bacterium | reverse complement strand
CCTCGTAGCCGTGCGGCAAAAGACAGACGAGGCCTGACATGCGCAACCATTTGCGTTCGCCCGATGAGATAAACTGGTCGAACACCACCTGCGCGCCGTTGGCGAAGTCGCCGAATTGCGCTTCCCACAACGTGAGCGCGCGCGGCTCGGCGGTCGAATAGCCGTACTCATAACCAAGCACGGCTTCTTCCGATAAGCTCGAGTTGAGCACCTCGAAGCGGGCTTGTCCCTCGCGTAAGTAATTGAACGGCGTGTGCCGGGCTTCGTTGTCCTGATCGAACAACACGGAATGCCGCTGCGAAAATGTACCGCGCTCGCTGTCCTGGCCGGACAAGCGGACGGGATGCCCCTCGAGCAGCAGCGAGCAGCAGGCCAGCGCCTCGGCCGTTGCCCAGTCGATGCTCTCTCCGTTCTCGATCGCCTTGCGCCGTATGTCGAGAAAGCGCTGTACGGTGCGATGCGCATGAAAGTCTTTCGGCACCGCCGTGATCTTCTGGCCAATCTCTTTGAGCGTCTCCATGGCGATGCCGGTATTGCCGCGGCGCGGGTCGTCGGCGTCGCTCGCGACTTTCAGGCCTGCCCAGCGGCCGTCGAGCCAATCCGCCTTGTTCGCCTTGTAGCCCTGGCCGGCCTCGTGCTCGGCATCGAGGCGCGCGCGCCAGTCGATTTTCATTTTCTCGACTTCGCCCTCGGCGACGACGCCCTCGGCGACCAGCTTCTTCGAATAGATTTCGAGGGTGGACGGATGCGAACGGATTTTTTTGTACATCAACGGCTGGGTGAAAGCCGGCTCATCGCCTTCGTTGTGACCGAAGCGGCGATAGCAGAACATGTCGATCACGACCGGCTTTGCGAATTTCTGCCGGTACTCGGTCGCAACCTTGGCCGCGAACACCACCGCTTCCGGATCGTCGGCGTTGACGTGGAAGATCAGCGCCTCGATCATTTTCGCCACGTCCGAGGGATAGGGCGATGATCGCGAATAGCGCGGATAGGTGGTGAAACCGATCTGGTTGTTGACGATGAAATGCAACGAGCCGCCGGTGCGATAACCTTTGAGCTCGGAGAGCCCAAAGCATTCGGCGACGACCCCCTGGCCGGCGAAAGCCGCGTCACCATGGATGATTAGCGGCATCACCATGCTGCGATCCTCCGGCGTCGCGCCGTGTTGATCCTGTTTCGCGCGCACCTTGCCGAGCACAACCGGATCGACGATTTCCAGATGCGAGGGATTGGCGGTGAGCGACAGATGCACCTTGTTGCCGTCGAACTCGCGATCCGATGACGCGCCGAGGTGATACTTCACGTCGCCGGAGCCTTCGACCTCGTCTGGCGTCGCCGACCCGCCCTTGAACTCGTGAAACAGCACGCGGTGCGGCTTGCCCATCACTTGCGTGAGAACATTGAGCCGGCCGCGATGCGCCATGCCGAGCACGATCTCTTTGACGCCGAGATTGCCGCCGCGTTTGATGATCTGCTCAAGCGCCGGAATAAGCGATTCGGCGCCATCGAGGCCGAAGCGCTTGGTGCCGGTGAATTTGACATCGAGGAATTTTTCGAAGCCTTCGGCTTCGACGAGCTTGTTGAGGATGGCGCGCTTACCCTCGCGGGTGAACGTAATCTCTTTGTCCTTGCCCTCGATGCGCTCCTGGATCCAAGCCTTCTGCGCCGGGCTGGAAATGTGCATGAACTCGACGCCGAGCGTCTGGCAATAAGTGCGCCGCAGGATGGCGACGATCTCGCGCATCGATGCGAATTCGAGGCCGAGAACCTTGTCGAGGAAAATTCTGCGATCGAGATCGGCCTCATTGAAGCCGTAGCACCGCGGATCGAGCTCTTCTTCGTTCTTTTCCGGCTCGAGTTCGAGCGGATCGAGCTTGGCGTGGAAATGTCCGCGCGCGCGATAGGCGCGGATCAGCATCAGCGCGTGGATCGAATCGCGCGTGGCCTGCTGCACGTCGGCCGCCGACAGTTCGACGCCGCGCGCTTGCGCCTTGTCTTTGATCTTGTCGCCGATCGCCTTTTCGGCCTCGGCCCAATTGCCGTCGAGCGCCGCGACCAGGTCGCCGTTGCCGATCAGCGGCCAATTCGGCTTCTTCCATGATGCGCCGCGCGCGCTCTTTGCAACGCTCGTTGGGTCATCTTTCAGGCTCTTGAAAAAGTCACGCCATTCGGCATCCACCGAAGCCGGGTCGGTTTCGTAGCGCGCATACAGGTTCTCGATATAGGCGGCATTACCGCCATAGAGGAAGGAAGTGAGGGCGAATGCAGCGTTCGCGTCCTGGCGAGACATCTGGCGTCCTGAATTGAACGGGCAGCGAAACGGCTTTAATAGCTCGAATCGGCGCAAATTCCCCCGGCCCAACGAGTTTTATACGTAAGAAGGCCATTGAGCCACGAGAAGATGACGAAAAACTGAATTAGCCCTTCAATACTTCGACCAACGTCCGGCCAACCCGGGCGGGGGACGGCGAGACCTTGATTCCCGCCGATTCCATTGCCGCGATCTTCGACTCCGCGTCGCCCTTGCCACCGGAAATGATTGCGCCAGCATGACCCATGCGGCGCCCGGGAGGCGCGGTGCGGCCGGCGATGAAACCGACCATGGGTTTTTTCCGTCCGCGCTTGGCTTCGTCTTTGATGAACTGCGCGGCATCCTCTTCCGCCGAGCCGCCGATTTCGCCGATCATGATCATCGCCTCGGTCTTGGGATCGGCGAGGAACATTTGCAGCATGTCGATGAATTCCGTGCCCTTGACCGGATCGCCGCCGATGCCGACGGCCGTGGTTTGGCCGAGGCCTTCGCGGGTCGTCTGGAACACGGCTTCGTAGGTCAGCGTGCCGGAGCGCGAAACGATTCCCACTTTGCCGGGCTTGAAGATATTGCCCGGCATGATGCCAATCTTGCACGCGCCGGAGGTCATCACGCCGGGACAGTTCGGGCCGATCAGCCGCGACTTCGAGCCGCACAGCGAGCGTTTCACCTTGACCATGTGGCTCACCGGGATGCCCTCGGTGATGCAGACGATGAGCGGGATTTCCGCTTCGATCGCTTCGGCAATTGCATCGGCCGCTCCGGCGGGTGGGACATAGATCACGCTCGCGTCAGCGCCGGTCTTGGCACGCGCTTCCGCCACGGTGTCGAACACCGGCAGATTGAGATGGGTCGAGCCGCCTTTGCCCGGCGAGGTGCCGCCAACCATTTTCGTGCCATAGGCAATGGCCTGCTCGGAATGGAAGGTACCGTTCTTGCCGGTGAAGCCCTG
>JACQTM010000040.1 GCA_016210825.1 Hyphomicrobiales bacterium | reverse complement strand
TGCATCAGTTGCGGCAGCGTAAGTTGAGATCCAGATGATTTCCGCCATACCGCCCGCCGCGCCAGCGGCCACGCCGCGGCGCGCGACTGCAATTAGCTCTGCTCTGGTCATTGCATTAGTTCCGTGAATGATCCGGCCCCCGGTACGCTCATTCCTCCAGATGCTTCGGTGTTATGCAGATGAATTTGCGCAAAACTGAAATTCCATACGTCCACCTCACTCAATTAAATATAATCCAGCCACCAGGAACGTTCTTGATGGAGATCAATATTGTTTGCGTGATGACTTCGGTTGCTCCCGGCACCAAGCGGGACATTTTCCGAAAACGAAAAAACCCCGACCTCGCGGCCGGGGTTGAAGTTTGGAGAGAGCCCCTCGGGGCTCCGGAGAAACTCGTTTCCTTCCATGTCAAGCCCGAGGACAGGGCCCGGCAATGACGTAAACTTTTACGCCGGAATCCGCGCCTCTTCTTCGGCCGGCTCGCGCAGCACATAGCCGCGGCCCCACACAGTCTCGATGTAGTTCTTGCCGCTGGAAGCGTTCGCGAGCTTCTTGCGCAGCTTGCAGATGAACACGTCGATGATCTTCAGTTCAGGCTCGTCCATGCCGCCATAGAGATGGTTTAAGAACATCTCCTTGGTTAGCGTCGTGCCTTTGCGCAGCGAGAGCAGCTCGAGCATCTGATATTCCTTGCCGGTCAGATGCACGCGCGCGCTGTTCACCTCGACGGTCTTGGTATCAAGATTGACGACGAGATCGCCGGTATTGATGACGGATTGGGCATGGCCCTTGGAGCGGCGCACGATGGCGTGGATGCGCGCGACCAGCTCGTCCTTATGGAATGGCTTGGTCATGTAGTCGTCGGCGCCAAAGCCGAGACCACGGACCTTGTCCTCGATGCCGGCCAAGCCGGAGAGGATCAGGATCGGCGTCTTCACCTTGGAGACGCGAAGGGTGCGGAGAACCTCGAAGCCCGACATGTCGGGCAGGTTTAGGTCGAGCAGGATGATGTCATAGTCGTAGAGTTTCCCGAGATCGACGCCCTCTTCGCCGAGATCCGTCGTGTAGACGTTGAAGCTCTCGGATTTGAGCATCAGCTCGATCGACTGCGCGGTGGCGCTATCATCCTCAATCAGCAGAACGCGCATGCCAGTCCCCTTCCTCGCCGCTTTCCGGGCTTAAGGTCGGCACGCCGCAGCGGCGGCCCTCGAAACGCCTTGGGACAATACGATTCGGGACACTACCTCCGCATGGTTAACAAAACCTGATTCTGCTTCGCAAGCAGGGCGATGGCCAATTCAGTCGAATCGGCCTAAAATGCTGCGGTACAGGGGTTTTTCAGCCGAGCGTTGATTCATGTCCCACTTTAAGAGTCGATTTTAAGCGACTCTGGCGACTCGCCCCCGTCCGTCCTGGCGGGGAAGAGCCGATCACAAGGTCCCAAGGACGGTGACGCAATGATTAACGACGCGGGTAAACACGGGGTTAAGAGCACGACGCGTCATTCACGATTGGCTCGGCATCCATGAAAGCGCTCGCCGAGCAGATCGGTGAGCTCGACGGCTTCGAAATCTATGGCCGGGTCGTGGGCGTTCGCGGATTGATGGTTGAGGCTGCGGGACCAATCCACGCCATGTCGGTCGGCGCCCGGGTGGTGATCGAGACCGGAGCTGGACGCGCCATCCCCTGCGAGGTGATCGGGTTCGAGGGCGCCAACGCGCTGCTCATGCCATTTGCGTCGCTTGAAGGCGTGCGACGCGGCTGCCGTGCCATGGTCACTTCGGTTCCCGGCGCGGTGCGCCCCTCGGACGGCTGGCTCGGCCGTGTGGTCAATGCCATGGGTGAAGCAATCGACGGCAGGGGGCCATTGCCGTTCGGCCATTCTCCTTATCCATTCCGCAATTCGCCGCCACCGGCCCATGCGCGCAGGCGGGTCGGTGCGCCGCTCGATCTCGGCGTGCGCGCGCTTAACACCTTCATCACCTGCTGCCGCGGCCAGCGCATGGGTATCTTCTCAGGTTCCGGCGTCGGTAAATCGGTGCTGCTCTCGATGCTCGCCCGCAACGTCAACGCCGATGTCTCGGTGATCGGCCTTGTCGGCGAACGCGGCCGCGAGGTGCAAGAATTCCTCCAGGACGACCTCGGTGAGTCCGGCCTCGCCCGTTCGGTCGTGGTGGTTTCGACGTCGGACGAGCCCGCCTTGATGCGCCGCCAGGCCGGCTATTTGACGCTCGCCATCGCCGAATATTTCCGCGATGAGGGCAAGGACGTGCTGGTGCTGATGGACTCGGTTACCCGCTTCGCCATGGCGCAGCGCGAGATCGGGCTTTCCGCCGGTGAGCCGCCAACAGCCAAGGGCTACACGCCGACCGTATTCACGGAATTACCGCGGCTTTTAGAGCGCGCCGGTCCTGGCACCGAGGCCGGCACCATTACTGGCATCTTCAGCGTGCTGGTGGACGCCGACGACCACAACGAACCGATCGCCGACGCCGTGCGCGGCATCCTCGACGGCCATATCGTCATGGAACGGGGGATCGCCGAACGCGGCAGGTATCCGGCAATCAACGTGCTCAAATCGGTCTCGCGTACCATGCCGCGATCCGCCGACCAGGCCTTTCTGCCGGTGCTCACACGCGCCCGGCAGGTCATGGCCACCTATAATGACATGGAAGAGCTGATCCGGCTCGGTGCCTACCGGTCCGGCACGAGCACCGAAGTGGACGAGGCCATCCGTCTGCATAGGCCGCTTGAGGACTTCCTCGCCCAGGCCAAGGACGAGGCCACAAGCCTTCAGGAGGGTTATCAACGTCTTGAGCAAATACTCGCCAGCCCCGCCCCCGTGGAAACAAAAAACTAACGTTATCCCCCCACAATCAGCCCGGTTGTGTTTAACGCCCGTAAGCCACGGTCAGGTCCGCCGCCCCGTCCGGGCAGGGAACCGATGAGGCCAACGGGCGCCATTGGGCTTCGGGGGAGTATGAGTCGATGAAGTCACGCGAAACGCTCATCCGCCTGAAAAAATTTCAGGTCGACGAGAGGCGGCGCAAGGCGGCCCAGATCGAAGGCATGATCGCCGAGTTCGATCGCATGTGCGCGGATCTCGAACGCGAGATCCATACCGAGCAGGACCGGGCCGGCATCCACGATCCGGCACATTTCGCCTACCCAACCTATGCCAAGGCCGCGAACTCGCGGCGTGAGAACCTCAAGCGCTCCGCCGACGATCTCAAGCGCCAGCTTGAGGACGCCAAGGCCGCTCTCGGCGAGGCGTTTGAGGAGCTCAAAAAGATCGAGCTACTCGACGAACGCGACCAGGCGCGCGAGCGCGCCGCTGAATCCGCGACTGAGCAAGCCGAGCTCGACAGCCTCGGCATCATGCGAGTCCGCGACGCGGCGCGGCTTTAATCACTGCTGTCATTGCCGGGCCATGTCCTCGGGCTTGACCCGAGGATTGATCCGGAAATCCATCGCAATCCGTCATCCTGAGGTGGCCGCCAACGGGTCGGCGCAAAGCGCCGGCCGATGACAAGCTCCGCAGCCCTAGAAGGATGACGGTCGATGACCCTTCGGGGCTCGGCGACTTCGTCGCCTCGCACCCTCGGATCGAGTCCGAGGGCGGGCTCTCAGGGTGACGGATCGAATTTTCCAGCAACTATCGAACCGTGCGCCTCATCTCCCGCGCCGCGTTAAAAAAACGCGCCCCAAAGGGGCGCGAGGAGGGGGAGGGTCAACAACGAAAAATCAGCGAAATGCGGAATTTGGGTTCGACGAGGTGACAGCCATCGGCTTGCCCGCCCGGATGATCGGGCCGGAAGCTTGGACGCGTCCGGAGGCGCTGGAGAGGCCGGTCTCGGAAGCGGCTTGGCGCGCAGCAATGCCAACCCCGACAACGAGGATCGCAGCGACAAGCGACACCGCCACGATTTTCACGTGGGTGTTGCGGTCGGCGGTCATCATCGACGTGTTGTTCATGGACCTGCGCTCCCTGATCTCGCCCATTAGGTCGGGGCGAGGAGGAAAAAGGTTCAACCCGCGCCTTCGGGGGCATGCCCAACCATCCCAGCCTGTGGATAACTCCCTGGCTGGCTGGCCCTGGACTAAACCCGCGAATAACACGTGAAGAAACGTATGAGCGGCGCCCGCGGTTCCCAATGGGCCTTCACAAACGCTTGAATCAAAGTGATTGGGTGGGGTGCGCTACTATCGGTCGGCGGGTAATCGCGAAAGTTGTGCGCGGAAATGGCGGAATCGGCGCGCGGTTCGCCGAACTTTTCCCTTAAAAAACCCATTCCCGGCCATAAACGCTCAATAGCGTTTCCTGGTCGGGAAGGGGTTTGTTAGTCGCCCGGCCGGACGGTCCCGGTCGCTCCTGGATAGCCCCGCGGATGCCGGTCGGGACCGTCTCGTTAATGGCGTTTATCTAGCGCCGCGCCCCATCAAACCCAAGCGCCACATAGAATGTTCCATTGTCGCATCGGCGCAATCACCGCCGTTACGTCAAATTCGTCACAAAACGGCAAAAGCAAATTGTTCCGACCGATGCGTCAGATGCTGCCGACGGTCTTCAACCTGGCGCGGGGATGGATTTCCGATTGTGAGAGCACACTCGTTTGCGCGCGGAAGCGTTCGACGATGCTGCGAACGAACGGGCGGATACCGGGCGAGGTGACAAGCACGGGCGCCTCGCCTTCGCGCGCCGCGTCCTCGAAGCGTTCGCGCACGAGGGTAATGAATTCGGAGAGACGCGAGGGCTGCATGGCAAGATTCTTTTCTTCGCCCTGGCCGACGATGGAATCGGCGAACGCCTGCTCCCATTTCGCGCTCAATGCGATCAGCGGCAGATAACCGGCGGGCGAGGTGAATTGCGCGCAAAGCTGGCGGGCGAGGCGAGCGCGTACATGCTCGGCGATGGATGTGGGATTGCGCGTGAAGGCGAGCGCATCGGCGATTCCGTCGAGGATGGTCGAGAGATTGCGGATTGAGACGCGCTCGGCGAGCAGGATCTGCAGCACGCGCTGGATGCCGGTCATCGTGATTTGCGACGGCACGATGTCCTTGATCAGGTCGCCTTGTTCCTTTGGCAATTCCTTGATCAGCTTCACTACCTCCGCGTAGGAGAGCAGCTCGGAGGTGTGCGATTTCAACAACTCGGTGAGGTGGGTCGAGAGCACGGTTGCGGCATCGACGACGGTATACCCCTTCACCGCCGCCTCTTCCTTTTCGGCAAGATCCACCCAAGTTGCCGGCAATCCGAATGTCGGCTCGGTGGTGTGCACTCCCGGCAGGTTCACCTGACCGCCGGTCGGATCCATAACCATGTACTGGCCGGGCCAGACCCTGCCGTTGCCGGCCTCTACTTCCTTGATCTTGATGATGTAGGTGTTGGCGTCGAGCTGCACGTTGTCGAGGATGCGCACCGCGGGCATGACGAAGCCCATCTCGACGGCGAGCGCACGGCGCAGGGCTTTGATCTGCTCGGTGAGACGGTCGCCGCCGTCCGGTGAATTGACCAGCGGCAGCAGCGCATAACCGAGCTCGATCTTCAGGTCGTCGATCTTCAGCGCCGCCGAAATCGGCTCTTCGGCGGCCGGTGCCGCGGCGTCCCCGGCTTCGCCGCGCTTCTCGGCGACGGCAGCTTCCTTGTTGCGCTTGTCGATGAGGTAGGCGAGCGCGCTCGCGCCGCCGCCCAGCGCCAGGAACGGCAGCATCGGAATGCCGGGGAGGAGCGCCATCACCAGCATGACCGCGCCGGACATGCCGAGTGCCTTGGGATAGCCGGAGAGCTGCTTGATGAGCGCCTGATCGACGCCGCCGCCGACGCCGGCCTTGGAGACGAGGAGGCCGGCGGCGGTCGAGACGATCAGCGCCGGCACCTGCGTAACAAGGCCGTCGCCGACGGTGAGCAGCGTGTAGGTGCGCGCGGCGTCGGTGAAGGTCATGCTCTGCTGCACGATGCCGATCACCATGCCGCCGATAATATTGATGAAGACGACAAGGAGGCCGGCGATGGCGTCGCCGCGCACGAATTTCGAGGCACCGTCCATGGCACCGAAGAAACCGCTCTCGTCCTCTAAATTCCTGCGCCGCCGCCGCGCTTCCTTCTCGTCGATCATGCCGGCGGAGAGGTCGGCATCGATCGCCATTTGCTTGCCGGGCATGGCGTCGAGGTGGAAGCGCGCCGCGACTTCCGCGATACGCCCGGAACCCTTGGTGATGACGACAAAGTTCACGATGACGAGGATCGTGAATACGATGATGCCGATGACGAAATTGCCGCTCATGACGAAATTACCGAACGCCTCGATGACATGACCGGCGGCGTCGGTGCCCTCGTGGCCGCGCGCGAGAATGAGACGCGTGGAGGCGAGATTGAGCGCAAGGCGCAGCATGGTCGCGATCAGCAGCACGGTCGGGAACGAAGAGAATTCCAGCGGCGTATGAATGAACAAGGCCGTCATCAGGATCAGCACCGAGATGATGATCGAAATGGCAAGGCAGAGGTCGAGGAGGATCGGCGGCAGCGGCAGGATGAGAACGACGAGGATCGTCATCACGCCGATGGCAAGCGCGATGTCGCCGCGCTTTAGCAGCGCGCCAATGTCACTTAATCTCGGAAACCGGAAGGCAGGTGAACCCTGCCCAGCAGTAACGTCGCTCATTCAGTATCGCAAGAATTAGAAATAGCGAGCCTTCCCCCCGAAGGCATGGACGCGCCTGGAAAAAACCTCTTGGTGAGAGAACACGACTCCCTGACTGGGCAGTATTTGCCTGCTTCGTGGTTAGCGGGCGGTTAATGCAGGCGGGCGCCCAACGAATTAATGAAAGGTTAACAGCGGGTGTTCCTTGATCCGTCACCCTGAGGTACCCGCGCCAACGGGTCCGCGCCAACGGGTCGGCGCAAAGCGCCGCCCGATGACAAGCTCCGCGCGGCCCGATGGTAAACTCCGCGCACGCCTCGAAGGGCGACGGTATCGCAAGTCGGGTTTACCTGACTTGCGCATCTAATACGGCCAATCTCGGGTACACCCGAGATTAGTGTCGTTCATCCTTTGAGGCTCGCTGACGTTCGCACCTCGGGATGACGGATAAAATTTTCGATCAGCACAATCTCCTGTGCCGTCATTGCCGGGCTTGACCCGGCAATCCATGATGGCTGTCCGCGAACGTATGCCTTCGTAAGATTCTCACGCGCCGAACCTCATCATGGATGCCCAGGTCGAGCCCGGGCTGACAATTGAGTAATTGCAAGCGCGCAGGATGGGTTTCGCTACGCTCAACCCATTCCACGGGTTTACTTTTTCGCCGTCTTGATGAGCCGCTTGATTACATCGCGCGCGTCGAAGCCGATCGCTTCGGCCCATTCCATCAGCTCGACCACGTTCATAAGCTTCTGCCCTGTCTCCACGTCACTGACGTAGTCCTGGCCACGCTTGAGCCGGTCGGCCAGGTCGACCTGCCGCAACCCGGCCGCTTTGCGCTTCTCAGCCAGGAACGCCCGCAGCGCGTGATGGCGGGGCGAAGCAAAAGTACGGGCCATCTCTCGCCTCCAAAAAAGGGGCGAACTGACTAAACGGACTTTTCACATATGGTAAAAAACCATATAATGGAACGATGAGATCCCGCCTGCATGCCGCATCCACCGATTGACGGTTGAAATGGTCCGCCGGAAAACAAGCTTCGTAATCCTGCGTGGCAGGACGCGTGCCGAGTGGTCCGAGGAAGTCGCGGCCCTTACGCTTGGAGGCCTTTACAGTCTTGGTTTTTGGGTGGCTCTGTGTATGCCTTTGTGGCGCATGTTGGCGCCGTGAGGCCTCAGGGATCGTGCGGGATCATGGGGATTTTGCGCAGCACGTGGACTACATACACGACAATTCGATCGAGCCGCGTCAGCGGTGAGAGCCGGAATCCATAACCGCCAATCGTGATTATGCATTCCGGGTTCGCCGCGCCTACGCCCGTCGGGCTTCGGCGGGCGCCCCGGAATGACAAGTTTCAAAATTATTGCAGCCGCTTCACAAAACCCCAAAGCCCGCCGGCGGGGCGGCCGGCGGGCTCGGGTGCACGATGTGGGAGGGCAGTTCGGGGACAGCCCTTAGCCCGGGATCAGCACCGAGTCGATGACGTGGATCACGCCATTCGACTGCGCCACGTTGGCGATGGTCACGGTGGCGACATTGCCCTTGCCGTCCTCGATGACGATTTTGTCGCCCTTGAGCTTGGCGGTGAAGGTGCAGCCGCCCACGGTCTTCATCGGATGCGCGCCGCCGTCATCGGCGATCATCTTCTTGATCGCACTCGCCATGGCGTTGGCGGATACGACGTGGCATGTCAGGATCTTCGTCAGCTGATCCTTGTTCTCGGGCTTGAGCAGGGTTTCGACCGTGCCCTGCGGAAGCTTCGCGAACGCCGCGTTGGTCGGCGCGAACACCGTGAACGGGCCCTTGCCGGACAGCGTGTC
The DNA here is from genome assembly GCA_016210825.1 of Hyphomicrobiales bacterium. GTDB lineage: Bacteria > Pseudomonadota > Alphaproteobacteria > Rhizobiales > Xanthobacteraceae > JACQTM01. The sequence continues at coordinate 1,834 of JACQTM010000040.1, read as the reverse complement.
GACAAGGCCCGCGGCCTTCACCGCGGCGACCAGCGTGGTGTGGTCCTTCGAGTTTACGGCGTTCTGGATGATGTTCTTCGAGGGATACATCGGCGCGCCGCCGACCATGACTGTCGTCTCGGCGAAGGTCGGTTGCACCGCATATGCGCCAAAGGCGATCGCGAGCGCGGCGGCGCCCGACAATGCAGCTTTATGGAATTTCATTTACGTCCTCCATCTTCTGGGTTGTCGCGCCCCCGTGGTGGGGGTGACAGCCGCAGATACGGGAGGACGCGGCGCGCGGATGCAGTGTAAAAAATCTTTTTCTGACGCGCTCTTTGATGTTCGCGTTTCCCTCACTTGTCATGCGCGGGCTTGTCCCGCGCATCCCGCTTAGGGAGGCAAGGCCGTGCCAACCTAAGCGGGATGGCCGGAACAAGTCCGGCCATGACGAGCATTACGCCGCGTCAAACCAACCGGAATATGTCTAAAGCCTTGCGAGCTTGCCGTTGGCGATGACCGGGCCGGTCGGCTGCCCGGTCGGCGAGCCGCCGGGCGGTTCAAGCGATACGGCGAGCACCGCCTCGGCGTTCACCTGCGCGATCAGCTCCTTCGGTACGTTGAGCCGCACCGGCCGGCCCGGCTCGATCAGGCCGAGTGAATGCGGTTTGCCGCCGGGCGGAATGAGCCACAATTCGAGCGCGCGCTGGTCGGTCGATGCGAGCGCCGCCGGCACGATCATCACGCTGTCGCCCGCTTGCGTGACGGCGGCGACGAAGCTCGAGCGCCCACCGCTGGCATCAAGGCTTGCGACCAACGGCGTGCGTTGACTCGATTGCACGGCGACAAAGGCGAGCAGCACGAGGGAGGCGGCGGCGAGGCCCGTGGTTGCGACGGTGAGGCCGCGCCAAAAGGCGAGATTATTCCAGAGTCCCAGGCGCACCGCCACGGGTTTGCCCGCGCGGGCAGCAATCGCGCGCTCGATCGCACTCCAGGTGCGCGCGGGTGGAGTTACTGGCGGGATTGCATCGGCCATCCCGCCGAGCCGCGCCTCCCAGAACGCGACCTCGGCGGCAAGCGCCGGCTCGCGCGCGAGCCGTTGCTCGACGGCGCGCCGCTCGGCGGCATCGAGTACGCCAAGCACGTATTCGGCGGCGACCGGGATATCGCCGTGGCCGGGGCCGTTATGGTCGGTATCGCTCATCGCTCCAGACATTCCCGTAACTTCACCAATCCGCGCCGGATCATGCTCTTCACCGTACCGAGCGGGATAGCCATGCGCGCCGCCAATTCCTCGTAGGTAATCCCATCATAGAACGCCGTGCGGATCGCCGCCTTCGATCGCGCATCGAGCTCATCCAGGCAGACCTTGAGTCTGCGGTTCTCCTCCGCCGTGGCGAGCAGGTCGAATGCCGCGGGCGCCGGATCGCTGACGTCATCCGCCGCCTCGAGCGGCGGCGCCTTGCGGCCGGACGCGCCCGAGCGCAGCCGGTCGATCGCCTTGTTGCGGGCGATCGCAACGAGCCATGTGATCGGGCTCCCGCGTTCCGCATCGAACGCACCGGCCTTGCGCCACACGGTGATATAGACCTCCTGCAGCACGTCTTCGGCTTCGTTTCTGTCGGCTAAGATACGCAGGCAAACGCCGAAAAGCTTCGCCGAGGTATCGCGATAGACGATTTGCAACGCAGCGCGATCGCCCGCGGCGACGCGTGCGATTGCTGCGGAAAGCTGCCTGCGGGCGGCGATTGCGTCCATGCGAAGGGGATGATCCGGGGTCAAGGCGCTACGGCGCTTTTCGGCCGGAGATTTCGCATATTCTGGCGCCCGCGTCACGTCGCGCCTATATGAATTA
>JACQTM010000039.1 GCA_016210825.1 Hyphomicrobiales bacterium | reverse complement strand
GGCCAGTAATACTGGCCGGAGTTGTGGATCGCAGCGCTATCGCTCGTATTCGGTTAGTTGTTATTTGCGTTGGCGGTGGCTGATGGGGGATGGCGCAAACGTCCCGAAGTGAGGCAGAATACCGGGCCAACCGAGGGAGGCTGGGCCAATGGCAATGTCGCTCCTAATTCACGTTCTTGTCGTAGTGCTCGTCATCATCCTGCTGCTCTACCTCGTCAACATGCTGCCGGTCAAAGGTCAGGCGCGGCAGATTGTGCGCGTCATCATCATCATCATCGGCATCCTCTACATTCTGCGCGCATTGGGCGTGTTCTTCTAAGCGTCCGGCGCGAATCGCCGCTCACGCGGCGGTATTATCGTTAGCCAAATCGTCTACGCGCCAGCTCGGCGCCCAGACCAAGGGCTTCGAGCTTGGCCGTGGCGATCTCACGGCGCATTGGCGCCATGCCGCAATTCGTGCAGGGTAGAATGCGCTCCTTAGGCACGAATTTCATCACCGCCTCGATCGTGGCGGCGACGTCTTCCGGCGTCTCGACCGTGTCGGTCGCGACATCGATGACGCCAACGAGAACGTCCTTGCCTTTGAGCAGGGTCATCAGTTCCATCGGCACTTTCGAATTACGACATTCGAGTGAAACTTGATGAATACGGCTCGCGGCGAGGGCGGGAAATATCTCTTCGTATTGCCGCCATTCCCTTCCGAGACTCTGTTTCCAATCCACGTTCGCTTTGATGCCATAGCCGTAGCAAATGTGGACAGCGGTGGTGCATTTAAGGCCGGTACTGGCACGGTGCAACGCCTCGATGCCCCAGGTTCCAACTTCGCTCATGTACACATTGAATGCAGGCTCGTCGAATTGGATGACGTCAACACCGTCACGTTCGAGCGCACGCGCTTCGGTATTTAGCAGATCAGCAAACGCAAACGCCATTTTTGTGCGGTCGCCATAATGCCTATCGGCAATCGTATCGACGATGGTCATCGGGCCGGGCAGAGTGAATTTGAGCTTGCGATTGGTATGTGCGCGCGCAACCTTGGCTTCCATGTCGTGCACGCGTCCTTTGAGTCGTAGTTCGCTGGTTACGGTCGGCACCATCGCTTTGTAGCGGTTATCGCGGATTCCCATCTCTACTTTGTGCGCGAAATCGATGCCGTCCACACGCTCGAGAAAGCCGTGCACGAAATGCTGCCGCGCCTGTTCGCCATCGCTGACAATGTCGATGCCGGCATCTTCCTGCAGCTTGATCGCGAGCAAAGTCGCGTCGCGTTTGCCGGCTTCGAGTTCGGCGCCAGAGAGCCGCCAGGGTGCCCAGAGTTTTTCCGGATCGGCAAGCCAGGAAGGTTTCGGCAAACTTCCGGCGACGGTGGTGGCAAACATGGGCGACTTGCTCCTTGGCGTGTCCTTAGATAGCGCGCCAATCATAGAGCCAATCGTAACGTTCGCGCAGCTTTTCGCCACCCATCATGCCCAACGCAATATTGCGCGCCAAACTTGCCGGTGGTGGAAGATGATAGGTCTCGCCCACGCGGCGGGCAGCGCGTTGAACACGCGCAGTACGTGCGCGGCGCATGCTTTCGTAGCTGCGTAAAGCGCGGGCAGGGTCGCCCGGTTCTTTGCCACGGCATGCTGTTCCAAGACATTCGGCGAGAATGGCCGCGTCCTCGATCGCCATTGCCGCACCTTGGGCGAGGAATGGCAACATCGGATGGGCGGCGTCCCCCAAAAGCGTGACTGGTCCCGTTCCCCAGCGCGGCAGCGGCGGACGGTCATAGAGTGCCCATTTTAGCCAGCGATCCGGCAATGCAAGAAGCGCGCGCGCAGCATCGGCCCAGCGACGCTGTGTGAACCGGGTGAGAATGTCCTGGCGCTCTCCGGGCGCGCTCCACTCCCGGCCTTTCCAGTTATCGCGAAAGATCGCGACGATGTTGATCGCGGCGCCGCCCCTGATTGGATAGTGGACGAGGTGCGCGTCGCGGCCGAGCCAGAGCTGGGTCAAAGGTTCGCGCAATTCGGGCGACACGGTTTCGGCGGGGATCGTTGCGCGCAGCGCCACGCGCTCGGCGAAGCGCGGCGCGCTGTTGTCACCAAGCCGCGCGCGCAAGGTCGACCACAATCCATCCGCGCCGACGAGTGCAATGCCGTGTTGATCCAAGGCAACGCGTCCCCGGCGCATTTGCACGGTCAGTCCTTTACTATGAACGGCGTAATCTTCGAACCGCACGCCAAGTTTGAGCGTGATGTCGCGGTGCGCGGTCACCGCGTCGAGCAAAGCCGCCTGCAAGTCACCGCGGTGCAGCAGCCAATAGGGCGAGCCATACCGGAATTCGGCATCGGTTCCGAGCGGGATGCGAACGATCTCGCGGCCGGAGCGCGCCGCGCGCACGCGGATTGCTTGCGGGACGACGAGGTGCGGTGCCAGCCGCTCAGTCAAGCCAAGGGCGCGCAGCACGCGCGTGGCATTCGGCGGTAATTGGATTCCGGCGCCGGCTTCTTCAATGCGCTCGGCCTGTTCGAGGATACTGACGCGAAAGCCTTTGGCGGCAAGCGCGATCGCGGCCGTCAATCCGCCGATTCCGGCGCCGGCGATCACGATGCTGTCGCGTGTCGACGTCATGGCCGCAGGCCCGCCGCAGCGGTTAAGCCGCGGGTTCGGTCAAGGCGCACTCCGCGGGCCGCGCCGCGTGCGGATCGAGCGTGGGATCGTAGCGGAAAAGGGTCGAGCAATAGGCACATACGATTTCCGTGCCGTCACCCATGTCGAGGAATATGTGCGGATGATCCATCGGCGGCTTGGCGCCGACGCACATGAACTCCTTCGCGCCGATCTCGATCACCGGCACACCGGGCTCATTGTGAAAATGCGGAACGATGTGATCAGCCATGGAACAACCTGTGCTCGCGCGAACGCCACGAAAGAAGCGAAGGCGAACACCATAGCGTTTAGGTCATGCGAAGCAAGGCTCGGCTCCCTATATGGCCGTTGTGCTTAGGTCGTAAGCAAGCAGTTTGGAATAGCACGGACAGTGCGTTTTTACAGCGGATGCGCGTGAGATCAGGATGGATCGATGATTCGTTCGGTTCGCAAGATATTACCCGACGCTAACAGCGAGGCTCGTGCGGCGCGCCTGCGCGTCGGTTTCTTCTTGCTGATTGCCACGGCGTTCCTGATCGGCGCGCTGGCGCTTCTTCCTCGCGCCATCGAGTCGGCGATGTTGCTCGCGATCGAGGACGACCCGGTAAGCCTCGCCGATCGGGCGCTCGATCGCTCGTTTGACTCAAATGCCGCGACGCGCGAAATCGAGCAGGCGTTGACCAACAAGGACCCAGACTTGGCGAAGAGTTTTGTCGAGCTCGCTCAAGAGCGCAACATTGCCATTGCGTCCGATCTCGCCGAAAAGGTCGAAGTGGCGAACACGGTAGCGAATTCACCTGCATCCCATGCCGAAGGCTTTGCGCGCGGATTGATCAGCGGAGAGCCGGACGATCTCGTTAGCCTCGCGGGCACCGCGCTCGGCGACATTTTCGTATTTGGTGACATTCGCGATGCGGTGCGCGAGGGCGCGCGGCTTGCCGCTGGTCAACCCGCCGACCGCCTCATCCTTGGGCTGTCCTGCGTCGGCATCGCAATCACCGCAGGCACCTATGTCACGCTTGGCGCCGGGGCGCCGGCGCGCGTCGGACTCTCGGTGGTCAAGGCAGCGCGCAAGACCGGCCGGCTCGGCGAGCGCATGGGTGAATGGATCGCACGCTCGTTGCGCGGTGTCGTCGATTGGTCGAGCTTACGGAAGGCACTAGCCGGTGCATCGCTTACCGAACCGGCGCTTGCCGTGCGCGCCGCGCGCGAAGCGGTGAAGATCGAAAAGGCCGAGGACCTCTTTCGCCTCACGCGCGACGTCAGCCGCGTGCAAACCAAGGCCGGCACGCAGGCCGCGCTCGACGGCCTGAAGCTTGCCGATAATCCGCGCCAAATGTCGCGCGTCGCCAAGCTTGCCGAGGCCAAGGGCGGCAAAACCCGCGCGATCCTAAAATTCCTCGGCCGTGGCGCGATCGCGCTTACGGCCGCGATCCTTGATCTCGCGCTTTGGCTATTTGGCGCGGCGTTGATGGTGCTTGGCTTTGTGTCTTCCATCAAGGCCGCGGTCGAGCGGGCGACGATGCGCCACATCCGCCGGCGCAAGGTGAAACTCGCGAAGAAGCGCGACTTGGCAATGACGGCGCCGCGGGCGTAAAAGCCGGCACCCGCACGAAAGTCTTCCCAAAGCTCATGCCGAAATTTGACAATCAGGGCGTCGAGATCGCCTTTCTCGACGAAGGCGAGGGCGAGCCGATCATACTCATCCACGGCTTTGCTTCGACCAAGGAAGTCAACTGGATTTCACCCGGCTGGGTCCAGACGCTGGCTGGAACGGAGCGCCGCGTCATCGCGCTCGATAATCGCGGCCATGGTCAATCGGGCAAGCTCTACGATCCCGGCGCCTACCACAGCGCGGTGATGGCGGAGGACGCGCGCGCGCTTCTCGATCACCTTGGCCTCGCACGCGCCGATATCTTCGGATACTCCATGGGTGCACGGATAGCGGCGTTTCTCGCACTCAAGCATCCAGCGCGTGTGCGCTCCGCGATCCTCGGCGGCCTTGGCATCAAGCTGGTGGAGGGCGTTGGGCTTCCAGAAACGATTGCAAGGGCCATGGAAGCGCCGGCGCTTACCGATGTATCCGATCCCATGGGACGCATGTTCCGCGCCTTTGCCGAACAGACGAAGTCCGATCTGAAAGCGCTCGCGGCCTGTATCCGTGGCTCGCGCCAGACCCTATCGCGTGATGAGGTTGGCCGCTTTGGTGTGCCGATGCTGATCGCGACCGGTACTGCAGATGAAATCGCGGGTCCGGCGAAGGAGCTTGCGGCTCTTATTCCCGGCGCGCGCACCCTCGATATTCCCGGCCGCGATCACATGCTTGCCGTTGGCGACAAAGTGTTCAAAGCCGCCGTGCTTGAATTTTTGAAAGATCGGCCATGACCCGTCACCTCGCTCCCGCAACCGCAACATTCGTCGGCGCCGCCGGCAACCGTCTCGTCGCCGATGTATTCGGCGAAAATGGACCAGCGGTCATGCTGCTTCATGGCGGCGGGCAGACGCGTCACGCCTGGGGCGACACCGCCGAGCGCATTGCGCGCACTGGGCGCATCGCCTATGCCCTCGATCAGCGCGGTCACGGCGATTCCGATTGGATCGCGAATGGCGCCTATGATTTTTCCGATTTCGCCGCCGACGTCAAGGTTGTCGCCGATGAACTGACGCGCCGCGCGAGCGCGCGTCCGGTCGCGATTGGCGCATCGCTCGGCGGGATCGCCGCGCTGCTCGCCGAAGGCGGGGCCGAGCAAGCGGGCATGGGTCATGTCGTCTCCGCGTTGGTCCTCGTTGACATCACCCCGCGCGTCGATGGCGAGGGCGTGAAAAAAATTCACGGCTTCATGCGCGCATACGCTGCGGAAGGCTTCGGCTCAATCGAAGACGCAGCCCAGGCCGTCGCCGAATACCTCCCGCACCGGCCGCGCCCGCGCAGCCATGACGGCTTGAAGAAAAATCTCCGCCTTTCTCCCGATGGGCGATGGCGCTGGCACTGGGATCCACGCTTTCTCGACGGGCCGCGCACCGTGACCGACTACCGCGAAAAACTGGAAGCGTCATTGGTCGCGGCGGCGCGCAGCTTGCAAATCCCGGCATTGCTGGTGCGCGGCGGCGCCTCCGAGCTCGTGCAGGAGGTGCACGCCAAGGAATTTCTCGAACTCGTGCCGCACGCCGACTACGTCGATGTGGGCGAGGCCCGGCATATGGTCGCGGGCGATCGCAACGATCAATTTTCAGCCGCGATCCTCGATTTTCTAAACGTCCGGCTCGCGCCACCCTCGCCGGAAAGGTAAACGATTTCCGTCGCTTGCGAATTCGCTCGTGCCGGTCTAAGGATCGGGCGCGAGCGTCTGGCGGGTGGTAAAGTCCATCGTTATTTATATCGGACAAACGACCGCGACGGCGCATCGGGAGGGCGACATGGCCCAGCATCAGACACGGTTGACGAAGGCGCTCGACAAGGTCGATCCGGTTTGGGCGCGCGTGCGCACCGAAGCCGAAGATGTGGTGCGGCGCGAGCCCGAGCTTGCCACCTTCATCTATTCGACCGTCCTGCACCATGACACGCTCGAAGCCGCGGTGGTCCATCGCGTCACCGAGCGGCTGCATCATGCGGATGTTTCCGGCGAGCTGATCCGTCAAGCCTATGCCGACGCGCTCGAAGCCGAGCCGGCAATCGGCGAGATGTTCCGCGCCGATATCATGGCGACCGTCGACCGCGATCCGGCAACCGATCGCTTCCTCGAGCCCGTGCTCTACTTCAAGGGCTTCCACGCTATTGCGGCGCACCGGCTCGCGCATTGGCTCTACGCCAAGAACCGCAAGGACTTCGCCTACTATCTGCAGAGCCGATCGTCCGCGGTATTTCAGTGCGACATCCATCCGGCCGCGCGCATCGGGCGCGGCATTTTCCTCGATCACGCCACCGGCCTCGTTGTCGGCGAGACCGCGGTGATCGAGGACGACGTGTCGATCCTCCACGGCGTCACTCTCGGTGGCACCGGCAAGGAGGATGGTGACCGCCATCCGAAAATCCGCCGCGGCGTGATGCTTGGTGCGGGCGCGAAGATCCTCGGCAACATCGAGGTCGGTCATTGCGCGCGCGTTGCTTCCGGCTCGGTGGTGGTCCATTCGGTGCCGCCCAATGTCACCGTGGCCGGCGTGCCGGCGAAAGTGATCGGCGAGGCCGGCTGCCCCGAACCTTCGCGAACCATGGATCAGATGCTATACGACGTCGGGCCGTAATTTCCCAACGACGAACGAATTACAACGCGTCACCGACGCGGATCATCAGGAGTAGCCCGTGGACGTCCAAGAAATCCGCAAGCTCGACGCGTATCTCAAGCGCCTTTTCAGCAATGCCAAGATTCGCGTCGTACCACGGCCAAAGAAGGACGATTCCGCCGAGGTCTATATCGGCGAGGAATTCATCGGCGTGTTGTTCGTGGACGACGAAGACGAAGACCGTTCTTACAATTTCCAGATGGCGATCCTGGCGAACGATCTCGAATAACGCGGCCGCGCGTCTCAGCCGCCGCTTGGCTTCATCCCCGCGACCAATTTGTCGATGGCGCGCGAGACGTTGCGCCATTCGGATAGCCAGCTGCGCGGGAAGCGCACGGTGATGTCGGCTGCGCCCATGCGCCGGTCGTAGAGGCAGATACCCGCGGTCTGTCCCGACCCGTCGCGCGAGCAGCGCAGGATGAACGGCTCCGGCGCCGCCGGATCGTAGATCAAATCCTCGCCCTGATAAGGGCTGCCGTCGCGGAACGGACGCACCGCGAGCCCATCGGGGCCGGAGATGATCTGCAGTTCCAGATAGCGCGGATAGATGGTCTTGAAGCGTTCGACCGGGGGTAGGGCGCCGTCGGCGTTCGTAATGGTGACGAACATGCGGTCGAAAGCCTGCCCCGGCACCGTGGGCGCGGGCAGGGTCTTGGGATCGGGCGGCGCGAGCGAGGGCCAAAGATACGCGAGATCGAGGCGCTGCTGCGGGCCGGCGCGCCGCTGCATGGCGACGCGGATCGCCGCCGGCGGAACATTGAAGGTGACGCCCGCGACCGTGATCGGCAGCGAGGGAGCACCATCCGCGACCGGCGCCGGCCAGCGCGGCCACAGCACGTAGGCGACGTAGGCGAGCGCGAGCAGCACGAAGCCGAAGAACAGCGCAATTGGGAGCGCCAGCAGGTTGCGCGCCGCGCGGCGGTCGCGTTCGCGCGCATGCTGCGGGTGCGGATAGGGATCCGAGTAGCTCATCGCGGCGTCTCGCCTTCGGCGGCCGAATCAACTCGGCAATTATGCCACGGCGGCAAAATCGCAGCCGCAGGCCAGCTTTAGCGCGTTTACCTTCTCTTAACCTTTCGCTGGCGTGCCCCCCAATGCTCTGAAAACATGGAGGCGTTGTGGCGGAGCGTGCGGCGTGGATTATCAGACGTTTCAATCGTTGCTGCTGGTCGGGCTTGGCTATGCGTTCGCCGGCTCGCTTGCGACCGGCTATCAGCTTCTCACCGCGCAACCGGCAAGCTTCGAACTCTTGACCGGTGCCGCGCGCGCCGACGTCGTCCTCACTGTGCCGTTCCTCGTCTTTGCCGCGCCCTTCATCATCATGCGCAACACATTTCGCGCCTGCCAGCTCGAAGGCCGTGGCTTCGTGCCGGCGGCGACGGCGACCGTTCTCGCGAGCTTCTGGAGCCTCGCCTCCGGCAGCATCGTGGTGTTGGCGTTGCAGGCCGTCGGCGTCTTGCAGGTCTGATCCAAGTCCATTTCCGGCGCCAATACCCTCGCCAATCCGAAATGTCCGTGGCAAGTTCGCGCGTGTTACAAAGCGCGGAGAGCATGCATGCCGATTTACGAGCTCGACGGCGAGCGGCCGGAGC
>JACQTM010000348.1 GCA_016210825.1 Hyphomicrobiales bacterium | reverse complement strand
GGTGATTACTGATCATCCGCTTTCGCGGATGATGACAAACAAAAATGTCATGAGAAAAGCCCCGGATTTTGCCCGGGGCTTTGGTTTCGGAATTTCGCCGCGCTCAGTAGCGCGCGACGACCGGCCCCGGCGCGCCGTATTCGAATTTGTAATTCAACCCGGCGCGAAAGACGTTCGCGGTGAGATCGACATCCACCGGGCCGGGGGTACCGCAATTCGCGGTGGTGCAGCTGAAGCTGCCGAGATCGACATAGAGATATTCGAGCTTGGCGGTCCAGTTGCCGGCAACGGCGAATTCCACGCCGCCGCCGACGGTCCAGCCGGTCTTGGTGGTGCTCGTTTCCGGCAGCGTGTTGAAATGCGCCTTGACGTTGCCGAAGGCGGCGCCGCCGGTGAGGTACGGCATGAAGCGGTCGGCGGCGAAGCCGACACGGCCACGCGCGGTGCCGAGCCAGGAGTTTTCGGTAAAGCAGCCGCTGCCGGCGCAGTTGGTCGTGGTGGTGCCGTCATTACTGGCCCAGTCGAGATCGGCTTCGAGGCCGAAGACCCAGAAGCCCGTCTGCCAGTTCGCGCCGATCGTGCCGCCGATCAGGCCGCCGGAGGTGTCGATGCCGGTCGTCGTCGCGCCGGCTTTCCAGTCCGAGTTGCCCCAGATGCCCCCGCCATTGATGCCGAGATAGAAGCCGCTCCAGTTGAAGGCGGGGGCTACGGCAAGCGCCGGCGGCAGGGGAACCCGGCGCGGCAGGTCTGCGGCCGTTGCGGCGATCGGCGCGGTTGCGAGCGCGATTGCGGCGAAGCCCGATCGGATCAATCTCGTTGTCATGGCTTGGTCCCCTCTCCCCGGGAGAATGGAAGTGAATCGAATCCGGCCTCCCGACGTGGCGCAGGTTTTCCGCGCGACGCACGGGTCGCTTCCAATCACGCTGACGCTGAAACTGAAACGGTTGACGCCGGTTTATTCTCGCGCGTGGCCGCGATTGTCGTGGGCCCACGGCAAGCCGAAACTGAGGCGCGAATCGTTAACGGAAGGTTAACGATGACCGGCCATCAACCTTCGCGCGCGCCCAAAACCGCTTTGATCGAGACCTCCGACCAGCGCGCGGTGCGTTCCCGGAACGCCATATAGGAATCGTGGATCTTGCGGGCGCTGACGCTCTTTGCGGCGACGTCGCCGAGCACGTCGGTGGCCTGCTTGCGCGCGGCGGCAACAAGGTCGGCCGGAAAGGCGCGCAGCTTGACGCCGTGCTGGCCGGTGAGTGCCGCGAGCGCCTCGGCATTGAGGCGCTCCATTTCGGCCAGCGCGTACGATGCTTCCGTGGCGCAAGCATGGGCGACGATGGCCTTGAGTTCGCTATTGAGCGCATCGTAGGCCTTGCGCGCGACGATGCACTCGCCGGTGCCGTTCGGCTTGTTAAATCCCGGATAATAATAAAGCGGCGCCACGCGATAGAGCCCGAGCGCGATGTCGGATCCAGGGCCGACGAACTCGACGCCGTCGATCACGCCCGACTGAATGCTGACGAGAATTTCGGCGGGCGGCGTCGTCTGCGGCGTCGCGCCGAGGCGGCGATAGATTTCTCCACCCAAGCCGAGAGAGCGGATCTTCAAGCCGCGCACGTCATCGCGGCTGGCGATCTCACGGCGGAACCAGCCGCCCATGCAAACGCCGGTGTTTCCGCCCATGAACGGCTTGACGCCGAACGGCGCATAGAGCTCGTCCCAGAGCGCCTGTCCGCCGCCGGCATCGATCCAGGCAACGTGCTCGTCCGGCGTCAGCCCGAACGGCACGGTGGTGAAGAACGCCGCTGCCGGCATCTTGCCCTGCCAGTAAAACGCGGCCGTGTGGCCCATCTCGGCGACGCCGTTGCTGACGGCATCGAGCACTTCGAAAGCTGGCACGACCTCGCCTGCGGCGTGCACGGCAATGTCGAGCCTTCCGCCCGAAAGCGCGCGGATGCGCTCGGCGATGCGCTCGGCCGACATTCCCGGACCGGGCAACCGCTTCGGCCACGAAGTCACCATGCGCCAGCGCTTTTCCGCCGCATGCACGATGCTGGGCGCAGCTAGCGTGCCGATGATGCTGGTTGCGCCAGCCGTAACGAGGTTTCTTCGCGTGAACTTTGTCATTTGTTTTCTCCCTGCCCGCTCACCACCAGGCGTGAAAATGATGCACCGGGCCGTGGCCGTGCCCAATCGAAAGTCTGTCCGAAGCGGCAATCGCATCTGTCACGTAAGCCTTGGCTAGCCGCACCGACTCGGCAAGATCGAGACCCTTGGCGAGACCCGCGGCAATCGCCGAGGACAAAGTACAGCCGGTCCCGTGAGTGTTCTCGGTACCAATGCGCCCGGCAACCAGACGCGCGACAGAATTTTCCTCGACCAGCAGATCGACTGCCTCGGCACCGTCGGCATGGCCGCCTTTAACCAAAACGGCGCGCGCGCCGAGCACCATGAGCTTCTCACCCTGTTCGCGCATATTAGCTTCATTCGTAGCCACCGGCGCATCGAGCAAGGCGGCGGCTTCATGAAGGTTGGGCGTGATCAGAAGCGCGCGTGGAATGAGCACGCGCCGCATCGTCTCGATCGCTTCAGGTGCGAGCAGGCGATCTCCCGATGTTGCGATCATAACCGGGTCAAGTACGACCTTGGTCTGTCGATGGCGCACAAGACCAATGGCAACAGTTTCAATGGTTTGCGGTCGTGACAGCATGCCGATCTTCACGGCGCCAACTTCGAGGTCGGAGAACACGGCTTCCATCTGCGCTGAGATGAAATCAGCCGGTACGTCGTGGATCGCGGCCACGCCTTGCGTATTCTGCGCAGTCAGTGCCGCGATCACGGATGCGCCATAGACACCGAGCGCGGAAAAAGTCTTCAGGTCAGCCTGGATTCCCGCGCCGCCGCTCGAATCAGAACCTGCGATGGTGACCGCGATTGGCGTCTTCATGCCACGCCTCGGCAGAAAAGACTGCGATCAACAATGGAACGCAAATCGCGCGCGGCGGCTTCCGGCTCTTTCGCGAGTGAAAGCGCGGAAATCACAGCGACGCCGTCGGCGCCCGCCGCGATGACATTGGCAGCATTTTCCGCATCAATGCCGGCAATCGCCCCGATCGGAAGATTCGGCGCGCGTGCGCGGATTGCGGCAGCGACGGTCTTGAAACCCGATGTTCCGATTGGCGGATCGGGATTATCCTTTGACGACGTCGCAAAAACACCGCCGATGCAGACGTAGTCTAGGCACTCAACGGGCGCCGCCTTGGCCTGGTCGATCGTCTTGATCGAAAGCCCGATGATGGCGCCGGGACCGAGCAAGCGCCGTGCGTCGGCCGGCGCCATGTCGTCCTGGCCGACATGCACGCCGGCCGCTTCAGCGGCAAGCGCAACATCGACCCGATCGTTGATCACGAGTGGCACGCGAAACGACGCGAGCGCTGAACGAAGCGCGCGCGCTTCCTCAATAATACGACGCGTCGAGCCAAGTTTGTCACGCAGTTGTACGAGCGTCGCGCCTCCCGCGGCGACTTGGCGCGCAAGGTCGGGAAGATCGCGCCCGCCCGCGTGCTCCGGATCGATCAAAGCGTAGAGGCGAAGATCGACGCCCATCACGTGACCCGCGCGTGCCGCGTGATCGTCGCGCGGTCGAGCCCATGCACGGCGTCCAAGATTTCCACTGCAAAGCTTCCCGGTCCCCTCGCCCGCGCGCCCGCGACCTCGCCGGCAACACCAAGCAGTATTAAGGCCGCGGCCGTGGCAACGTACGCATCAGCCTCGATCGCGTGACACGCCGCAGTGAGTGCAGAGGCTGCGCAACCCATTGCCGTGACGCGCGCCATGAACGGGTGACCGTTATGAATCGTCGTAAATCGCGCGCCGTCGCCAACGAGATCCGCCTCTCCGGTCAACCCGATTACGGTAAGATTGCCGCGGGCATAGTCCGCGAGCGTACGAGCATCCGCTGCGCTGCCCCCGAGCGCCGCAAACTCCGTGGCGTTAAGGCGCACCGCGCGCGGCTTTTTCGCCACCAGCTCGCGAGCATAGCGCGCACGCGCCTCGGAGCGTTCGATGAAGACCGGATCGAGCACCCACGGCACGCGCTCGTCGAGTGCCGTTACGAGGGCGATGTCGATGGCCTCGCGCCGCTCAGCGTCGAAAGTGCCGAGATTTATTAGGAGCGCCTCGGAACCGGCAATGAAGGAAGCGACCTCATCGGGAGCGAGCGTCATCGTGGGGATCGCGCCGGCGGCAAGCAGTATGTTGGCGGTGAACGCCTGTGCAACATTATTGGTGATGCAATGGACGCGCGGACTGCGTGCGCGCAGGCGCTCCAGGACGTCCGCGGCGAGCCCTGGTAACTCGTGGGACAGTGATTTTTCAGGTGCTCGCATCTCAAGCTCCCTCCGCCGGAATGACCCGGATCAGGTTCGATGGGTTGGCGTCTCGCCTCTCAGCCCGGCGCGTTCGCCGGGCACCCCATGAGATTGCTCGATGATACCTAGTCCGCCGCACAATCCTGCGCAAGTCCGCTTGCCATCGGGTGGCTATTTTGCTGGATTGCCGTGGACCCGGCCAGGAGCCTCGAATGATTCCGTTCTTCGTGCAAATTAAATGTCAGCTTGGAAAGTCTTATCAGGTCGCCAGTGCGCTGGCCGACGCCGAGATCGCGTCCGAAATCTATTCGACGGCCGGCGAGTTCGATTTGCTGGCGAAGTTCTATGTGGACCGCGAGACGGACATCGGCCATTTCGTTAATGAGAAGGTGCAGGTGATCCAGGGAATTCAGGACACGCGCACTATCATTACTTTCAAGGCGTTTCAGGCCTAAAGCCTTCAAGTCGCCGCCGGAGGACCTTCGGCTTCCTTACGACGCTGCAGCCCGAGTCGCCGTTCACGGAAAATGACGAACAGGCCGGCACCAGCGACGACCGCAGCCCCAATGAACACGAGCGTAGTCGGTATTTCGCCAAACAGCGCGTAGCCGAGCACGAACGCCCAGAGCATCGAGGTGTAATCGAACGGCGCGACCACCGAAGCCGGGGCGTAACGGTAACTCTCAGTTAGGAAAATGTGTGCAAGGCCGCCGAGGATACCGAGCCCGATCAGTGCCGCAAGTTCCGTATGGCTCGGTGCATGCCAGCCCAACGGCCATGTGGCGAGACCCGCCAATGCGCAGATCAGTGAAAAATAGAAGACGATCGAGGACGTGGTCTCGCTCGCGGTTAAACGGCGTGTTTGGATCACGGCACCCGCATTGGTGAACGCCGAGCCGATGGCGCATATCGCACCTACTGCGCTCGCCGTGGTCGCTGCATTTGAAAAATGGCTCAGATCAAAGTGCGGCCACAGCATCACCAGAACGCCGGCAAAGCCGACACCGACCGCGGACCAGCGATAGATACGCACGCGTTCTTGCAAAATGAGCGCCGCGAAAGCAACGGTGATCAATGGCG
>JACQTM010000356.1 GCA_016210825.1 Hyphomicrobiales bacterium | reverse complement strand
GTGCCGCTCTTGCCGAGAATGCCCGCCGCCCAAAGGCCGAGCAGCTTGTTGCGCCGGGCATAAGCCTTGAATTTAAGCTCCTCGTCATGCGCGAATTTTTTCTCGAAGCCTTCTTCGCGCTTGTCAAAATTGGTCATAACTTTCCTCGTGGCGGTTGAGCGGACACTGCAAGCATCTCGAATTGACGCGCCGCCTTGCATATCGAGGTGGGGGCGTCAAGGCAACAGGATGCGATTCGCTTTGTCCTTGTGAACTTGACGCGATCAAGGCCGCGACGGCAATTGTGCTGCCTGGCCCGATCGGCTAGGTTGCCTGCATGGCGGACAGGCCGCTCGCTGTTGTCTTCTGCGTCCCGCCGTTCGCTTCTCGCCGCCGACAACGACATCGTAACCGGAGTCACGGCACGCAATGGACTTTCAACAACCACGGTATACTCCTATGAGCCGCCGCCGCCGCATTTATGAAGGAAAGGCGAAGGTGCTCTATGAGGGCCCGGAGCCCGGAACGCTCATTCAGCACTTCAAGGACGACGCCACCGCCTTCAACGCAAAAAAGCATCAGGTGATCGAGGGCAAGGGCGTCCTCAATAACCGCATCTCCGAATATATCTTCCAGAATTTGAACAATATCGGGGTTCCGACGCATTTCATGCGTCGGCTCAACATGCGCGAGCAGTTGATCCGTGAGGTCGAGATCATCCCGTTGGAAGTCGTGGTTCGCAATGTCGCCGCGGGTTCCCTGGCGCAACGGCTCGGTATCGAAGAAGGCACGCAGCTGCCGCGCTCGATCATCGAATTTTATTACAAGAGCGATCAACTCGGCGATCCGATGGTCTCGGAGGAGCATATCACCGCCTTCGGCTGGGCGACGCCGCAGGAGATCGACGACGTCATGGCGCTTGCCATCCGGGTCAATGATTTCCTCTCCGGCCTCTTCCTCGGGGTCGGCATCCGCCTTGTCGATTTCAAGATGGAGACAGGGCGGTTGTGGGAAAACGAGATGATGCGCATCGTCGTCGCCGACGAGATTTCCCCGGATTCATGCCGGCTGTGGGACATTAAATCGAACGAGAAACTCGACAAGGATCGTTTCCGCCGCGACCTTGGAGGCCTGCTTGAGGCCTACACGGAAGTGGCCAAGCGGCTTGGCATCATGAACGAGGGCGAGCCGCCACGCGGGACGGGTCCGGTGCTGGTGAAAGGTTGAGCAATCTTATTTCCGCTCGTCCCCGCGAAAGCGGGGACCCATAACCACCGACCTTCGTTGCCCGATTGACAGTTCGGTGGTTATGGGTTCCGGGTCTCGCCCGTTTTGGGCTCGCCCGGAACGACGATGGAAAAATTCATGAAAGCCCGCGTCATCGTCACCCTGAAATCCGGCATCCTCGACCCGCAAGGCAAGGCGATCGAGGGCGCACTGAAATCGCTCGGTGTTGCGGGCGTCGCTAGCGTACGTCAGGGCAAGGTGTTCGACATCGAACTCGATGGCGCCGACAAGACGAAGGCCGAGGCCGCGCTAAAGGCCGCCGCCGACAAGCTGCTCGCCAATACCGTGATCGAGAACTACCGAATTGAGGTGGTGGGATGACTATATTGATCAAGTTCCGCCATCCTGAGGTGCGAGCTGCGAAGCGGCGAGCCTCGAGGGATGACGCCGGAAACGAAGCCACGTCATGAAATCCGCCGTCATCGTCTTTCCCGGCATCAATCGCGAGCGCGACATGGCGCGCACGCTCAAGCTCGTGTCGGGGGTCGAACCGGCGATGGTCTGGTACGCCGAGAGCGAATTACCAAAAGGCACCGACCTCGTCGTGATGCCTGGCGGCTTTTCCTACGGCGATTATTTGCGCTGCGGCGCCATCGCCGCTCGCAGCCCCATCATGAATGCGGTGCGCACGCACGCGGAAAAAGGCGGCCTCGTGCTCGCGGTCTGCAACGGCTTCCAGATTGCATGCGAGGCGGGATTGCTACCCGGCGTGCTGATGCGTAATGCGGCGCTGAAATTCATCTGCCGCGATGTCTATCTGCGCGTCGAGCGCTCGGATACACCGTTCACCCGCGGATACAACGCCGGGCAGGTGATCCGCGTGCCGACGGCGCATGGCGAGGGCAATTATGTCGCAGATACCGCGACGATCCAAAAGCTCGAAGGTGAGGGCGGGGTGATCTTTCGCTATACGGCGCCGGACGGTACGCGCGACGAAAAATTCAATTTCAACGGCGCCACCAACGCCATCGCCGGCATTATCAACAAGCGCGGCAACGTGCTCGGCATGATGCCGCATCCGGAGAACCATGTGGAGAGTGTGATCGGCTGCACCGACGGGCGCGGATTATTTGCGGGTCTTGCGCAGTATTTCGAACGGGCGGCGTGACGGTGATGACCATATTTTACGCGTCATGCCCGGTCTTGTGCCGGGCATCCACGTCTTAGTAGCCGGTCCGATTAGAAAGACGTGGATGACCGGGACAAGCCCGGCCATGACGAATGAGATTTTTCTTGGCGCGATCTATAAATAGCGGCGTGATCCCGAACCATCCTGGCATAACCCCCGAACTCGTCGCCGCGCACGGGCTCAAACCCGACGAGTATCAACGCGCCCTCGATCTGATCGGCCGCGAGCCGACGCTAACCGAGCTCGGCATCTTCTCGGCGATGTGGAACGAGCACTGCTCCTACAAATCCTCGAAGGTGCATTTGCGCACATTGCCGACCAGCGCGCCGCATGTAATCCAGGGACCGGGTGAGAACGCCGGCGTCATCGACATCGGCGACGGCTTGGCGGTCGTCTTCAAGATGGAGAGCCACAACCATCCGAGCTACATCGAGCCGTATCAGGGGGCGGCGACCGGCGTTGGCGGGATCCTGCGCGACGTCTTCACCATGGGCGCGCGGCCGATCGCCTGCCTCAACGCGCTCTCATTTGGCGATGTCAGCCATCCGAAGACGCGGCACCTCGTCGCCGGCGTGGTCGCCGGCATCGGCGGCTATGGCAATTCGTTTGGTGTGCCGACGGTAGGCGGACAGGTGCGTTTCCACACGCGCT
Source organism: Hyphomicrobiales bacterium (assembly GCA_016210825.1). Lineage (GTDB taxonomy): Bacteria > Pseudomonadota > Alphaproteobacteria > Rhizobiales > Xanthobacteraceae > JACQTM01. Next base: position 1,055 of record JACQTM010000356.1, on the reverse strand, counting down.
ACGACGGCAACAATCTCGTCAACGCCATGGCGGTTGGCCTCGCGCGTAAGGATTCGATTTTCTACGCGGCGGCTTCGGGCGTCGGCATGCCGATCGTCTATCTCGGCTCTAAAACCGGCCGCGACGGCATCCATGGCGCGTCAATGGCGTCGGCGGAGTTTGGCGAAGATTCGGAGGAGAAGCGCCCGACCGTGCAGGTCGGCGATCCATTCTCGGAAAAGCTCTTGCTCGAAGCCTGCCTCGAAATCATGGCCATGGGTTGCGTGATTGCTATTCAGGACATGGGTGCGGCGGGACTCACCTGCTCTGCGGTGGAGATGGGGGCTAAGGGCGGTCTCGGCGTCACGCTCGATCTCGACAAGGTGCCGTGCCGCGAAAGCGAAATGAGCGCCTACGAGATGATGCTCTCGGAGAGCCAGGAGCGCATGCTCATGGTGCTTAAACCCGAGAAGGAAAAAGAAGCCGAGGCCATCTTCCGCAAATGGGGGCTCGACTTTGCGGTCGTCGGCGAGACGACGCCAAGCAAGCGCTTTGTCGTGCGCCACAACGGCGAGACGATGGCCGACCTGCCGATCAAGGAACTGGGCGACGAGGCGCCGGTTTATAACCGCCCCTTCGTCGAGACGCCGAAACGGCCGATGATCGATGCGACAACGGTGAAGCCGCCGATGAGCACCGCCGACGCGCTGGAAAAACTGCTGGCGACGCCCGACCTCTGCTCCAAGCGCTGGATTTGGGAGCAATACGACCACATCATTCTCGGTAACACGGTGCAGCGGCCGGGTGGCGACGCTGCGGTGGTGCGCGTCGAGGAGGGACCGAAGGCGCTTGCACTTACGACGGATGTCACGCCGCGCTATTGCGAAGCGGATCCATTCGAGGGCGGTAAGCAGGCCGTCGCCGAAGCTTGGCGCAACCTGACCGCAGTCGGCGCAACGCCGCTCGCGCTCACCGACAATCTCAATTTCGGCAATCCGGAGCGGCCGGAAATCATGGGTCAGTTCGTCGGCTGCGTACGCGGCATCGCCGAGGCCTGCAAGGCACTCGATTTCCCG
>JACQTM010000355.1 GCA_016210825.1 Hyphomicrobiales bacterium | reverse complement strand
TCGGCCGGAACTTGATTTCCTTGACCTCGACGACTTTCTGTTTCTTCCGCGCCTCGGCGGCTTTTTTCTGCGCTTGATATTTGTACTTGCCGTAATCCAGAATCTTGCAAACTGGCGGACTTGTGTTCGGTGAGATTTCGACAAGATCGAGTCCTGCTTCGGTCGCCCGCGACAGGGCTGCTTGGATATCGACGGTGCCGTGATTGTGTCCGGCCTGATCGATCAGCTGCACTTCGCGGACGCGAATCTCCTCATTTACGCGCGGACCGTCCTTCTGAACGGGGAGCGCGGGTCTCATTGGACGACGAATGGCTTCAGTCTCCTTTTGCTGTTGCGACGATCATTCACGGTCTGCGGGAACTTGCATTCGGCCATCCCGGCCGCTGATGCTCAATTATATCATCGATCATCACGCGGACATTAAGAGGATCGGGACAAACGTTGAATATGTCAACGCTGCCGCGCGTGCCGGCGCACGGGCACGCGGCTCGTCTGAACGACAATATCATGCGGGCAGGCGCCGCATGGCCACGTCGGCATAGAGGCGGAGCGTGAGATCGGCGACCGCGGGAGCGTTGAAATGCCCCAAAACCCATTGCCGGCCGCGCATTCCCATCGCGCGGCGCGCTGGATCGGGCATTGAGAAGACGCGAATCAGCGTGGCAGCCAGCGCCGAATCGTCACCCGCGGAAAAACGCAAGCCCGTCATCCGGTCCTCGGATACGGCCGGCGGCGCGAGAACCACTTCGGGCCCCGCGCCGAGATCGGAAACGATTACCGGGCGCGCCATCGCCTGAGCCTCCAGAATCGCGTGCTGCAATCCCTCCGGCTGCGTCGCCGCCGAAACGACGACGGCCGCCGCCGCATAGGCGGCAGGTAAATCGTCCGCTGGTCCGGCAAGCCGCACGACATCGGCCGTATTGGTTGCGAGCACGAGATCCCACAATTCTCCGGCGTAGTGCGTGCGATGACTGTTCTCGCCGGTGAATACGCAGATAAAATCCTTCAGGCCGCGTTGCCTCAGTCGCTCGATCGCTCGTACGATCAAATGATGGCCTTTACGACGAATCAAACGGCCGGCCACGAGAATAATCTTGGTCTCGCGTCCGGCGCCCCAGGCATGGCGCATGGCCTCGATGCGTTCGAGTGATACCCCGGCTGGATCGAAGCGATCGGCGTCGACGCTCGTCGGCACGACTGTGATACGTGCCCAAGGCGTTGCGTATCGTTCGTTGATAAGTTCCGCGATTTGATCGCTTACCGCGATGACGCGATCGCCGCGCGCCATCACACCATTATAAAGGCGCTTGAAGATATTTTGCTCGCGAAAACCCTTATACCAACTTGTCACAAACGGCACGCGCGTGATGCGCGCGGCAAGGTACGCGCTCCACGCCGGTGCACGCCCGTGTGCATGGACGATATCACAGCGCCGCGTGCGGATTAGGCGCGTAATCATTGCCGCGTTGCGAAGGAGCACGACCGGGTTCTTGCTTGCCATATCGGCGCGAATGAATTCGGCTCCCGCGGCCATAACCGCGCTTTCCAAGCGGCCGCCGCGTGACAGCACAATTGGTCGGTGTCCGGCGGTCGAAAGGATGCGCACCAGTTCGACGACACCAATGTCGGCGGCCCCGACATCAAGCGAGGGAACGACGATCAGTGCGGTCAACGAATAAATTTTTTGTGTGGAGTTCGGTGAAGTTACCGATGCCTTTGACGCGCGGGGCTTCTCCTCCTTCCTCGAGGCATCGAATTCGTCCGGGTCAGGATATGCACGTGCTACGGAAGGGCGAGAAACCACCACAAACCTCACGACACGGGATAAGACACTTGAGTGACGGGTCGGCGTAAAGACCAGATCTTAACAGCGCTCAAATTGCGACATTACCGGGGCTTTCTGGATGGCAATTCGCGCCCCGGTTCCCGGCAAATCCAAAGGACTTTACCGTCGTTCAAAACGTATAGACTGCAAATCCGGCTGCGGCAACGCCGGGCTGGGAAAACGTAAAAACGGGTGAATGGCCGGCAGGCTTACGACTCGGCGAAAAATCCATCGGCGCAACGATGCCCTTGCTTCGGCTGCCGGTTGCGGCGAAACACGGCTGGTCGACGAATATTTCACAGCCGTCAATCCGCCGATCCAGATGAATAACGTGAGTGCACCGTCCCTGGAGTTTCTCGATGTTGATGCCGGTGCTGCACGCCGCCGGATCGCTGTGCGCCGGCGCGCAGGCGGCGGACCCGGCTTGTTCTGGCTCGGCGGATATAAATCCGACATGCGCGGGACCAAGGCCGAGGCGCTCGACGAATGGGCGGCACGGGAGGGGCGTGCTTGTGTGCGTTTTGACTATTCCGGTCATGGCGAATCAGAAGGAAAATTTACCGACGGCACGATCGGACGCTGGCTGGAGGAGACCTTGGAGGTTTTTCTTCGGTTTTGCAGCGGACCGCAGGTGGTCATCGGTTCGTCGATGGGCGGATGGCTCGCGTTGCTGCTCGTGCGCGCGCTCAAAGGGCGTGCCACCGCGGATCATACAGTGCAGGCGAATGTTGCCGGGCTCGTGCTCATAGCCCCCGCGGTGGATTTTACCGAGCAATTGATGTGGCGGCAATTTCCACCCGAGATCAAGCGCCAGATCGAGGAAAAGGGATACTGGGAACGGCCATCGGATTATTCGGAAGATCCCTACATGATTACGCGCGGCCTGATCGAAGAAGGCCGCAACCATCTACTGCTCGGCGGTCTCGTGGAAACCGGATGTCCGGTGCGCATCCTGCAGGGTGTGCAGGATCCCGACGTTCCTTGGCAGCACGTAGTCGAACTCGTCTCGCGCTTTGCCCGCGATGATGTCGTGCTCACGCTTGTCAAAGACGGCGACCACCGCCTGTCGCGGCCCGAGGATATCGCGCGCCTGCTTGCAGCGATCGCCGAATTCCATTGACGAGGGCCGTCTTGATTGCATCGCGTCGTGGTCTCGGCTAGCCATGAGTGACCGGTAATGAGGGTTAAGCTCATGGCTTACGAAAATCTGATCGTTGAAACCCGCGGCAAAGTCGGCGTGATCCGGCTCAATCGCCCGCAAGCCCTCAATGCGCTCAATTCCAAGCTTAAGTCGGAGCTCGCAGCGGCAATCGATGGATTCGAGGCCGATGCCGGGGTTACCTGCATGGTTATTACCGGCTCTGACAAGGCATTCGCCGCCGGCGCCGACATCAAGGAAATGGCGGACAAATCATTTATGGACGCTTATCTCGGCGATTTCGCCGCCACCTGGGACCGCGCGGCGCGCGCGCGCAAACCGATCGTCGCCGCGGTCGCGGGATTCGCGCTCGGCGGCGGTTGTGAATTGGCGATGCAATGCGACATTGTCATCGCCGCCGACAACGCCAAATTTGGACAGCCGGAGATCAAGCTCGGCGTTATTCCCGGCATTGGAGGCACGCAACGCCTCACGCACGCTGTCGGCAAGGCAAAATCGATGGAGATGATCCTCACCGGTCGAATGATGGATGCAGCCGTGGCGGAGCGGGCGGGCCTCGTCGCACGCGTGGTGC
>JACQTM010000050.1 GCA_016210825.1 Hyphomicrobiales bacterium | reverse complement strand
GGTTACAACCGCGATCTGGCCCGCGAGCGGCAATCCCTTGGCCGCGCCGAGCTTGGCCTGCTCCAACGACCAATATTCGCAATCGAACATGTCGGCTTCGCCGATTGGGGTGAATGTTCCGATCGCTTCCGCATCGGTGATGCCTTCAACCGCGGCTTCCGCGAGGTCGGCGGCGATCCGCGCATCTTTCTTACCGCGCCCGAGCCCGAATAGGCCGAGGCCGGGAACAAGGATCACGCGCGGGGCGGGGTCGAGCATTTTTTTTGTGCCGCCCGCGCGCGCGTTGTTGCGTGCGAAATATGCTTTGTAGCGCTCCACGAATTCGGCGGCTGCCGCGTGCGCGGCAGTCTTGAAATCATCGAGCTTGCCGCCGTCGGGAGCGGGCGCAACAAGCGGCCAGTCCTTGGTGCGGATGGTGTGGTCCGGCGTGATAACGCCCGCAAGCGCATAGCGCTTGACGTCGGCGCCGTTGACGAAATTGAGAATGGCGTCATTGGTGCGAAAATCGAAGACGAGGCGCTTCCACGCGCCCTCGATCTTGTCATCCTTCAGCGCCACCGCGCCGCGCAGGATCGGTGCGACGATCGAAAGCGTGGCCGAGGCCTGCGGCAATTGCGCGGTGACAAACACAGCCTTGCGATTCTTCCTCAACCGCTCCTCGGCGTGCGTCACCATCTCGATCATACGCTCGTAGGCTTGCCGTGCGTCGGCGCCAAACGTGAAAATGCCGTGCTTGTCGAGGATCAGACCTTCGACCTTCGGATTTCTGTCGAAAACATCGGCCGCTTCCTTCGCGAGCCCGAAGCCCGGCATGATGTAGCGCACGAAGCCCATGCGGCCGTCATAAATCTCCTCGCACAGCGCGCGGCTGTTCGGTTGATCGACGATGCCGAGCACGGCCGTCGAATGGGTATGATCGACGAACTTGTGCGGAATGAAGGCGTGAAGCAGCGTTTCGACCGACGGATTGGGCGCCATCGGATCGAGCAGATTGGCGCGCTGCACGCGCACCATGTCTTCGTCGGAAAGCGCGGGGAGCGCGCGCAGCTTCTTTAAATTTTCGAGGCGAACGGCGGGCAATCCAGGCGGCTCGATGCTGCCCATGTCCCAGCCCGAGCCCTTGACGCACAGCACATCAGTCTCCTCGCCGAGGAGATCGCGCATGCGCAGCTTCACGGATGTATTGCCGCCGCCATGCAGGACGAGCTTCGGATCGCGGCCGAGCAATCGCGTGGTGTAAACGCGCAGCGCCAGATCGCGCGCGATTCCGGCTTTCTCGTATCGCGCGACCACCGCTTCTGCATCGCGCTCGACGTAGCTGCTTTTCATGCCGTCGCCGCCCTTCGCGCAAAGCACGGAAATATAATCAACTGCGCTTGGACCACCAGCCCGTGCGGCGCGGACGGTCGGCGTCATCCGCCGATTCCTCCCGCGCAGCCGGCGTGGACGCGGGCGTCGTGTCCCGCGGCGCTGGTGGGGGTGCCTCGCCGCCAAAGAAGCTCACGCGCTCGCGCACCGTCGAGCCTCGGCGCGGTTGCGATTGCGGCGCCGGAGGTTCCTCGACGGACGGGGGAGTTGCAGCCGTCGCCGGTTTGGGTGACGCCAGTTCTTCGGGCGCCTCGAACGTTGGCGAAAATACCGGCGCCGGGGCATCGCCGCCATTGCCTTCGCCGAACACCTGCGGACGCTCGCCCTCGCGGTCGCGCCGGTTGCGCCGGCCGCCGCGCCGGCCGCGCCGGCGTCTGCGCTGTTCGCCTTCGCTATCTTTCGGCTCGCCCGCTGGCGTTTCGGCGCCGCCTTCCATCGCCGGCGCTTCGGCGCTCGCGGCAATTTCCTTTGCGCCCTCGAAATCCTCGCCGTGGGTCACCGTGTGCTCTGCGACCGTGTCGTGAGTAAAGGTTTGTTCGCGATCCTCGCGGCCGCGTCCGCCGCGGCCTCGCCGTCCGCGCCGCCGCCGGCGGCCACGGCCTTCGGGCCGCTCGCCGGGCGCGCCCGCGTCGCGATCGGCGAACGTCTCTGCGCCTTCTTCCGCAACCTGTGCGTCGTCCGGTTCTTCGGGCATCAGCGGCGGCAGCGAGCTTTCAGCTTGCGCGGCGATTGCCTTGGCCTGTTCGACCGTCATCACCTGCTCGCTGCGCTCGATGGCGAAGGGCGGCTGTCCGGTGATTGTGGCGTCGGCGTTGACGGCGATCAGGATACGAAAGCGTTCCTCGAGCGAGCGCAGATGCGCGCGCTTGTTATTGAGCACATAGAGCGCCACGTCCGAGCGCGATCGCACAATGAGATTGTGCGTGCCGCTCTTGAGCAGCGTTTCCTCGATCGCGCGCAAAAGCTGCAGCGCGACTGACGACACCGAGCGCACATGTCCGGTACCGCCGCAATGCGGGCAGATTTCCGTCGAACTTTCGAGCACCGACGTGCGCATGCGCTGGCGCGACATCTCCATCAGGCCGAAATGCGAAATGCGGCCGACCTGGATACGCGCGCGGTCGCTTTTCAGCGATTCTTTCAGCCGCCGCTCGACCGCGCGATTGTTGCGTTTCTCGTCCATGTCGATGAAGTCGATGACAATCAAGCCCGCCAGGTCGCGAAGCCGCAATTGCCGTGCGATCTCGGCCGCGGCTTCCATGTTTGTCTTAAGCGCAGTCTCCTCGATCGAATGCTCGCGGGTGGCGCGCCCCGAGTTGACGTCGATGGCGACCAAGGCTTCCGCCTGATTGAGCACGATATAGCCGCCAGATTTGAGCTGCACCGTCGGCTGGAACATCGCGTCGAGCTGCGGTTCGATACCGTGGCGCGTGAAGATCGGCTGATGGTCGCGAAACAGTTTGACGTTCTTGGCATGGCTCGGCATGAGCATGCGCATGAAGTCTCTGGCGTCTTCGTAGCCACTTTCGCCGGCGACGACGATTTCCTCAATGTCTTTGCTGTAAAGGTCGCGGATCGAGCGCTTGACCAGCGAGCCTTCCTCATAAACGAGCTTGGGCGCGGTCGATTTCAGGGTCAGATCGCGCACCGTCTCCCACATCCGCAGTAGATATTCGAAGTCGCGCTGGATTTCGATCTTGGTACGGTTGGCGCCGGCGGTGCGCAGGATCACGCCCATGCCCTCGGGGACTTCGAGTTCGCCCGCGATTTCTTTCAAATGATTACGGTCCTCGGCGCTCGTAATCTTGCGGCTGATGCCGCCGCCGCGCGCGGTGTTCGGCATTAACACCGAATAGCGGCCGGCGAGAGAGAGATAGGTGGTGAGTGCTGCGCCCTTGGTGCCGCGCTCCTCCTTGACCACCTGCACCAGCATGACCTGGCGGCGCTTGATGACTTCTTGAATTTTGTAATGTCGGCGCACGCGGCGGACGCGATCTTGCGCCTCATCCTGCGCTTCGTCGCCGCCGACGGATTCAACGATTTCTTCCTCGCCGTTGCCGTCCTCGCCTGCATCAGCGTCGCCATTTTGACCGGGATCGCCGGTTATCTGCGCGCTCGCAGTGATGCTCTCGCTTTCGGTCTCCGGGAGCCGCGACTCGGATGCGAGCGCGAACTCACGCGGCGCATCGCCCTCCGCTGATTGCACATCCTCCGCGCCGGCATGCTCGCCATGAACCGCATCATCGGGGTGTCCCGGCTCGGCGGCGTCGTGCGCTTCAGTGGCTTGCGCCGCGCGGATTTCGGCCGGCGGCGTGTCTTGGTCGAGTACGTCCTCGCTGGCCGGGATCTCGGCGGCCTCGCGGGCAAGTTCCTCGGTCTCCAATTTCTGAGCGGCGTCCCCGGCGGGAAGGGGCGCGCTGCGCCGCACGTCGCGATTGCGATTAGCGCCGCGGCCGCGATGGCGGCGTCTGCGGCCGCCGCGATGTTCGGCGTCATCGTCAGCGTCGCGGTGGGCGCGGCTTTCTTCCTCGATCAACACCTGCCGGTCGGCGACGGGGATTTGATAATAGTCCGGATGGATTTCGCTGAACGCGAGAAACCCGTGGCGGTTACCGCCGTAATCAACGAACGCCGCCTGCAACGACGGCTCGACGCGCGTTACCTTGGCGAGATAGATATTCCCACGCAGCTGTTTACGCTGTGCCGACTCGAAGTCGAATTCCTCGACGCGGTTGCCACGCAGAACGACCACCCGGGTGTCCTCCGGATGGGTCGCATCGATAAGCATCTTATTGGCCATTGCATGATCTCATGACGGCAGGCCGGTGCACGGGCGCGCGGCGGCGCAAGGCTGCGCGAAAACGCACGCTGCACAAGGCGGCTGCCTGAATGTGAGTTGAATGATCGGACGAGGGGATCGTGCGCAAGCAAATCGCTATCGCGCCGGCGCTGCGGAATTGCGCAGCAGCGACGCCCGATCGCGACCTTTGCTTGGACCATGACCTCGACCCGTAACGGGACGGCAGCGCCGCATGCGCTGCCGCAATTCTCTTTGCGCTGACGGGGCGTCGCGGTGGGCCAAGTGAGATTTGCCACGCAGCAACGCCGCAGAGAGATGGCGCCGGGATCAGAACCTGGCGCCGAACCGGTTGTCCTTCCAGACCAGGGCATCGGCGTCGAAGTTCCCGTGGAACTTCCGCGACGCTGGCGCCCGCCATTCGCTGCCTAAAAGCGATCATTGCGGCGGGCCGGCCGGATGCCCAAACGCGGCACAACCGAAAAACGAACCGTCAACAAGCCTTTATTATGCTCGCGGTGAGGGGATGGCAAGGGAAACGGCGCATTTACCGGCGCTATCAGCCCGTTTTTTGCGGCAAATCGGGGGCGCGATTCACCATTCTGCCGACGAGTTCCCAAGCGCCCGGACCTTTCACGACCGCGTAGATCGCTGGAATGACGATCAGCGTCAGTAGGGTGGAGGACACCATGCCCCCAATCATCGGCACCGCGATTCGCTGCATCACTTCAGCGCCGGTGCCGTGACTCCACATGATCGGCAAAAGGCCCGCCATGATCGCGGCGACGGTCATCATCTTCGGGCGAACGCGCTCGACCGCGCCGGTCATGATCGCGGCATAGAGGTCATCGCTCGTAAATTCATCGCCTTCCATTGCCCGCTCGGCCTGAAGTTCCTTCATGGCGTTGTCGAGATAGATCAGCATGACGACGCCGGTTTCGGCTGCCACGCCCGCGAGCGCGATGAAACCGACCGCCACCGCGACCGACATGTTGAAGGAAAGCCACCACATCAGCCACAACCCGCCGACCAGCGCGAACGGCACCGACAGCATGACGATCAGACTTTCAGTGACACGGCGGAAGTTCAAGTAGAGCAGCAGGAATATAATGAGGATCGTGACCGGCACGACAATCTTCAGCCGTGCCTTGGCGCGTTCGAGATATTCGAACTGGCCGCTCCAGGTGACGTAATAGCCCGGCGGGAATTTGACTTGCG
>JACQTM010000327.1 GCA_016210825.1 Hyphomicrobiales bacterium | reverse complement strand
GGCAGGAGCATGAGCCGCTCGCGCCACGCCTCACCGGCCGCGCGTGATACTGCGCGGCCCGATTTCGGCGAAACATATACGAGATCCGCGGTCGTGCCGGTCGCCGCACATGACGTCAGATCGAGCCCAAAGCCGAGTTCGCCCAACATCTTCAGTTCAAATTGCACCATACCAGCCGCGGTGAGCGCCGGTTTCGCGATGGTTCCAAGTAGCGTCGACAGTGCGGCATAGACGTCGCCATGCGGGTCGCGCTCCGGCAGCATGCGTACAAGCGCGGCAAGATGGGTCACGGCGTAGACCGCGTGTGAAGCCGACAGGAACTCCCCTGCCCGCAATTGCAGTCCCTCGACATTGTAGTGGCCGAGATGTTCGTCGAGACGCGCCCGCCATGATGCCCGCACGGTATTTCCCGGCTGCAGCACGGCACGCATGCGCGAGCCCGCTCCGCCGCGGACAAGGCCGAGATGGCGGCCATGCTCCCGCGTCAGCAATTCGAGGATAGTGTTCGCCTCTCCGTGCTTTCGCACGCCAAGGACGATTCCCTCGTCGGTCCATTCCATGACACGCGTCTATAGCACCAAAGGCGCTTGGAAAAGGTGGCTAGTCCTTCGGAAATTCCAACCCCATCTCGCGATAGCGTTCCGGGTCGTCGCTCCAGCCTTCGCGCACCTTGACGAATAGAAAGAGATGCACCGCCTTTTCCACGGCAGCCGCGATATCCTTGCGCGCGTCGGCGCCAATCGCCTTGATTGTCTGCCCGCCTTTGCCGAGCACGATTTTGCGCTGGCTCTCCCGCTCGACGAAGATCGTCTGTTCGATGCGCACTGATCCGTCCCGCAGTTCTTTCCACACGTTCGTTTCGACCGTCGACTGGTACGGTAATTCCTGATGCAGGCGAAGAAATAATTTCTCGCGCGTAATTTCTGCAGCGAGGTTGCGTAGTGGCGCGTCGGAAATCTGATCCGGCGGGTAATGCCACGGACCGGATGGCACATGCTGCGCGAGCCATGTCTTCAAGTCGCCGACGCCATCGCCGGTTAGTGCCGACACCATGAAGGTCGCAGCAAAACGTGCCCGCGCGTTGATATCGTCGGCCAATGTCAGCAGCGTTGGCTTGTCAACCAGATCGATCTTGTTGAGGATAGCGGCCTTCTCGCCGCGAATATCGGCCAGGCTGGCCAGGATCAGCTTGGCCTCTTCGTCGAGACCCTTGCGCGCATCGATCAGGACACCGACCAGATCGGCATCTTTTGCTCCGCTCCACGCGGTCGTTACCATGGCGCGATCGAGCCGCCGTTTCGGTGTGAAAATGCCCGGCGTATCTACGAGAACGAGTTGCGATTGCCCCTCGACCGCAATGCCGCGCAGCGTCGCGCGTGTCGTCTGCACCTTGTGAGAGACGATCGCGATCTTGGCGCCGACCAGCGCATTGACGAGCGTCGATTTGCCCGCGTTAGGTGCGCCAATCAGCGCGATGAAGCCGCAGCGCGTGGTCTGCGCCGGCGCGGCCATCAAGTCGCCTTCACGCCTTCACGCGCCAGCAAGGCCGCGGCCGCCGCCTGCTCGGCGGCGCGTTTAGAGCGGCCCTTGCCTCCCGCTGGCTCGCGTTCGGGCAAGGTAACGGCGACGCGGAATTCCGGGTCGTGATGTGGTCCAGTACGTTCGACTTCTTTATAGACCGGCGTCGGCAGCCCGCGCGCCTGCGCCCACTCTTGCAGCACGGTTTTCGGATCGCGCAATGGCCGAGCGGGCTTGCGCATGCGCTCCGACCAGAAACGCTCGACAAAGGCGGCGGCAGCTTTGTAACCGCCGTCGACATACACCGCGCCGATGATCGCTTCGCAGACATCGGCGAGAATTGCTACGCGCGCGCGGCCCCCGGCGTTGGCCTCCGAGGCACCAAGACGCAAAGCCGCCCCAACATCGATCGCGCGTGCGACATCGGCGCAAGTCTCCCGGCGCACGAGATCAGCCAGCCGCCGGGACAATTCCCCCTCGTCGGCTTTAGGAAAGGCGCGGAACAGCATGTCGGAGACGGCAAGGCCGAGCACGTGATCGCCGAGGAATTCGAGCCGCTGGTAACTTCCGGCGCGGCCCTGCGCACCCTTGAGCGCTGAAATATGCGTGAGCGCGCGCTCAAGCAGGCTCACGTCATCGAACTGATAACCAATTGTACCTTCGAACGCGCCCGAAATGCGGGCGCGCCGTTTTAGCGGCCGGCGTCCGCCATTGACCTTACGGGCATCACGCGCGCCGGTTGGCGAAGACGACGCCGAAAAAGTCTTGCCCGAGGCCTTACGGCTCATCTTACGATCGTAAACAAACGGCTCCAGCGTACCGACCACGGCCAACGCCACACCTGCCACGCATACTCGCCTTCGCCAATGGAAAAGAAGATGATCTGGGCACGGCCGATAATGTTCTCGAGCGGAACATAACCGACCTGCGAAAGCACTCGGCTGTCGGTGGAATTGTCGCGATTGTCGCCCATCATGAAGAAATGGCCTGCCGGCACCACGTATTCCTGAGTATTGTCGTAGAAGCCGTTATCGACCAAATCCAGCGTATTGTAGTTTATGCCATTCGGTAGCGTCTCGCGCCAGCGCTTGACCCGGATCGTTCCCGGGCCTTCTTCGGTCTCGATATAGGGCTCGATCGACTGGCGCTTAACCGGCTGGCTGTTAACATGGAGCAGACCATCGCGCATCTGGATACGGTCACCGGGCAGGCCGATCACGCGCTTGATG
>JACQTM010000041.1 GCA_016210825.1 Hyphomicrobiales bacterium | reverse complement strand
GCTGGTGTTCGATGCCTTCGGTCTCATTCCGCTAACGATCATGGAAATCGGATTGGGACTTGCCGCGGCAACGGCTGTCGCAAGCTTCGGCCGTGGAATCGCTATCGGCCTGTTCGCCGCGGCGGAACCGGACCGCCGGCTATTCTCGCTCGACGACACCATGGCGCAGCGGCTCGCCGAGCACCTGACGCTCGCCACCCGCGTCCTCGGCGGTATCGTTCTGCTCAATATCCTGCAGAAGGCGGTCTCGGCGCCGGTGTCGCTAACGGTGGCGACGAGCGCGCTGCTGGCCGCGATCATCGCCGCGCTCATGGTTCATCTGCTGCTGCGTCTCGCGCGCGACGAGACCACGGCAGATCGCGTCGGACATCTGCATTGGCTGCGCGGCGCGGGCTGGCTCGTCACCGCGGCGATTCTTGTCGCGCTTGCGACCGGATATGTCGGATTTGCCGCGTTCCTCGCCGGACGGCTACTCGTCGTCCTCGTCGCGCTTGGCGCGCTCTATATCGCGCTCGTTCTTACCGATGCGTTGTTCAGCGAGGTGTTGACCGCGCATACCCAGCGTGGCCGCGCGGTAGCGGCGACGCTCGGTCTCACCCCGTCACATCTTGAGCTCATCGGTACGCTGCTTTCCGCGGTGACCCGCGTGCTGCTGGTGATCGTGGTTGCGCTGCCGCTGCTCGGACCGTGGGGCATTTTCGCCGCGGACTTCTTCGGCGTGGTTCGTGACGCCGCGTTCGGGGTGCGTATCGGCGACATCACCATCTCCGTCACGGCCATTCTTACGGCATTCGTGGTGCTTTTCCTCGGCGTATTAGCGACGCGCGTCGCGCAAGGCTGGTTGCAGTCGCGGTTCCTGCCGCGAACGAGACTCGAACCTGGCCTGCAACATTCGGTGTCGATGATCTTCGGATATGTCGGGGTCATCACGGCCCTATCGCTTGCGCTAGTGGCGCTCGGCATCGACCTGCAGAAAATCACACTCGTCGCCGGCGCGCTGTCGATCGGCATCGGCTTCGGCCTGCAGTCGATCGTTTCCAATTTTGTTTCGGGATTAATCCTGCTGGCTGAGCGGCCGATCCGCGTCGGCGACATGATCGTGGTCAAGGGCGAGGAAGGCTATGTGCGCCGCATCCGTGTCCGCTCGACCGAGATCGAGACTTTCGAACGCGCGAGCGTCATCATTCCAAATTCGGAACTGATCACCGGCGTGGTGAAGAACTGGACGCATGTCAACACGCTCGGGCGCATCATCGTGAAAGTTGGCGTGGGGTACGACAGCAATGCCGAGCAGGTGCGCGACATCCTCATCGAAATCGCGCACGACCACGCCCAGATTTTGAAGACGCCGCAAGCGCGCGCCCTGTTCACCGGGTTCGGCGATAGCGCACTCGAATTTGAACTGCGCTGCGTGGTCAGTAATGTCGAGGAAGCCTCCCTGGTCAAAAGCGACCTTTGTTTTGCCATTCTCCGCCGTTTCCGTGCGGCCAAAATCGTCATCCCCTACCCGCAGCGCGAGATGATCTGGCGGGAGGGAGGCAAGCCGGATATGACGCCGGGGCGCGGGTGACGGTTACACTTCAGCAATCCCCTTCGGCGATAATGACGCCTCTTATTCCGCGCTCAGGAGATCCTTCGAAATGAGTTGGCTTAGCGACGCCCGGTTCTTGCGCATGGTGTCGGTGTTTGCCGCGTTCGGGCTTGCGGCCTGCTCCAGCGATCAGCTGAATACGGCGCAGCAGCCGAGCTTCTACCAAAGCCTTGCCCATTACGGTTCGATACTCGATGCCACATCCGCGCAATCGATGATTTCGGGGTACCGGCGAAACAACGGGCTTGGGGCGCTTATGCTCGACCCCGAGTTGAATAAGCTCGCCGACACCCAAGCCCGCGCCATGGCGGCGCGCGATAAGCTCGATCACAATCTCGCGGGCTCATTTCCCGAGCGCATGAGGAAATCCGGCTACGATGCCAAGGGAGCGGCGGAAAATATTTCCGCCGGCTATCACACGCTGGCGGAGGCGTTTTCCGGTTGGCGCGACTCGCCATCGCATCGCGCCAACATGCTGCTCAGGGGTGCGACACGGATGGGTATTGCCGCAATCTACGCGCCGGAATCCAAGTACAAGGTGTTCTGGACCCTTATCGTTGCCGCACCCGAAGCCAAGCGGGGCTGACGGGTTTCATGCCGTCGGCAACAGTGCGAACAATTCACGCCCGTAATCCTGCCGCGCCTCGCTCAAAAGCGGCTTGACCGCCGCGGTAAAGGCGTTGTGTTCGTCAGCGGTCAGTTCCGCGATTTCGCAACCCTGCGCGATAATCGCCGCCCACGCCGCCTTCTCCTCTTCAATGGCGAGATCGCGCTGATAATCAACGGCGTCTTTCACCGCCTTGCGCATCGCGTCCTGAAGATCGCGCGGCCAGGAATCGAAAGTGGGACGGTGAATGAAGATCGGCCGCGACAAATAGAAATGGCCGGTCAGGGTGTGAAAATGATGGAACTTGTGCGCGCCATAGGTGACAGTATTGGCGAGCGGATTTTCCTGCGCGTCGATGGTGCCCGCCGCAATCGCGGCGAGCGCCTCCGTCAAATCCCATCGTAACGGCACGGCGCCGAGCAGTTCGAAGGTTCGCGCCTGTACCTTGCTTGGCAGGACGCGGATGCGCATTCCAGCAAGATCGCTGGGCACGCGAACCTGCCGCAGGCGATTGGAGATGTGGCGGAATCCGTTCTCGAAATAGCCGAGGATACGATAGTCCATTTGACGCTCAATCGCGTGCGTCAGCGTCTCGCCAAGGCGGCCATCCATGGCGCTCCGCGCCTCGTCCTTGCTCACGAAGATGAAGGGAAGATCGACCATCCCGAGTTCCGGTACGCGCCCGGTCAGATAACTGCTCGACTGGTATCCGAGCGTCAGCAGCCCATGCTCGACCAGCCACAGAATGTCCTCGGCCCTATAACCGAGGTCCATGATGTTCCAGACATACTTGACCTCAATCCGGTCGCCGAAAGCGGCTTCCAGCCGCTCGCCGATCAGCTTCAGCCCCTTGCTGAAGCCTGTGGTGGCCGGGCCATACCCGCCCATGCGAATCTGGATCGGCTTGCTCATCGGCAATATTCCCTCCCGCGGCGTGACAGCGCCGAAAGATACATAGCCGGTCGTCTGGACCTTGCGCCACCGCGCGACTAGTTTTGCCTCCCCGATGCTGCCGCATATCAACGATTACGACGCGCTCTTCCGGCAATTTCGCTGGCGAATCCCGCCGCGATACAATATCGGCGTCGACGTCTGCGACCGCTGGGCGGCGTGCGAGCCGCGGCGCACCGCGATCCTGCACATTCATGCCGACGGGCGGATCGAGGAGATCAGCTATCAGTGGCTGCGCGAGACGTCGAACCGTCTCGCCAACGTTCTGCGCGCTCACGGCATCGCGCGCGGCGACCGC
This sequence comes from Hyphomicrobiales bacterium, assembly GCA_016210825.1. Taxonomy (GTDB): domain Bacteria; phylum Pseudomonadota; class Alphaproteobacteria; order Rhizobiales; family Xanthobacteraceae; genus JACQTM01. The sequence goes on along the minus strand of JACQTM010000041.1, from coordinate 2,580 downwards.
GTCGCAATTCTTTTGCCACAGGCGCCGGAGGTCGCCGCCGCGCATATCGCAATCTACAAGCTCGCCACCGTGGCCTTGCCGCTCGCATTGCTGTTCGGCGTCGACGCCATTGCCTATCGGCTGCAGAATTCCGGCGCGAAGGCGGTTTTGACCAACGCGCAGGGGCTCGCTAAGCTCGCCGGGATTCGCGACCAGGCGCCGAAGGTCAAGCTGGTGCTTTCGGTCGATGGCACAGCGGACGCAGCGCTGGGTTTCGCTGAGACGCTTGCCAAGGCGTCGTCCGATTTCACGCCGGAGAATACCTCACCCGACGATCCGGCGATGATGATCTACACTTCGGGAACCACGGGGCAGCCCAAGGGCGCGCTGCACGCCCATCGCGTGCTGCTTGGGCACATGCCCGGTGTCGAGATGCCGCACGATTTCTTCCCGCAGCCGGGCGACCGGTTTTGGACCCCGGCCGACTGGGCCTGGGCCGGCGGGCTGCTCGATGCGCTCCTGCCATCCTTGCATCACGGCGTGCCGGTGATCGCGCGCAAGCTCGAAAAGTTCGATCCGGAGGAAGCCTTCGCTCTGATGGCGCGACATCAGGTGCGCAACGCTTTCATTCCGCCCACGGCCTTGCGGATGTTGCGCTCGGCACAAAATCCGCGCGGGCGCCACGATCTCAAGCTGCGCACGCTGGGATCGGGCGGCGAGTCACTTGGGGCGGAAACCTACGAATGGGGCCGGGCGGCGTTCGGCCTCGTCATCAACGAGTTTTACGGCCAGACCGAGTGCAATCTCGTGCTCTCGTCCTGCGCCATGCTCGGTGTCTCGCGGCCCGGCGCCATCGGCAAACCGGTACCGGGCCACGATGTAGCGGTAATTCGGCCCGACGGCAGCCGCGCCGCCGCGGGTGAGCTCGGCCAGATCGCCGTGAAGCGACCCGATCCGGTGATGTTTCTCGAATATTGGGGGCGGCCGGAAGCGACGGAAGCGAAATTCATTGGCGACTGGATGACGACCGGTGACCAGGGACAAGTGGACGAGGACGGCTATGTGCAATTCGTCGGCCGCGATGACGATGTCATCACATCATCCGGCTATCGCATCGGCCCGGGCGAGATCGAGGATTGCCTGATCCGGCATCCCGCGGTGGCGCTCGCCGCCGTGATCGGCAAGCCCGATCCGGTGCGAACCGAAATCGTGAAAGCTTTTATCGTTGTCAAATCGGGGCACGCGCCGACGGATCAATTGGCGTCGGAGCTGCAGACTTTCGTCAAGACACGACTTTCCGCGCACGAATATCCGCGCGAAATTGCCTTCATCGATCAGATGCCGATGACGACGACCGGCAAGGTCATTCGCCGCTTGTTGCGCGAACGGGCTTGAGCGGTTGGCTCGGCGCTGCCGCGATCACGCGCTCACCGGCTTGCTCCAGATGAACATATGAAAGCCGAGGCGGTGTTTGATCGCGATGAAAAGCAGGATCGATTCGACCACAAAAGCCGCCGACGTCGAAACCGCCGCACCCTCGGCGCCGAAACGCGGAATGAGCAAGATGCAAAGCACAATATTGGACAAGGCGGCTACAGCGGCTACAAGCATACAAGTGCGCTGCTCACCCAGCATGTTGAGCACGCGTTCGCCGGGCCCGACGGATGCGCGCGCGAGGAGTCCAATCGCGAGAATGAACATCAGATGGTAGCCGGCGACGAAGCGTGCGCCGAAAAGCCACAGCAACGGCCAGCCGATGGCAAGAATGACGACGGCCGTAACCAGTGACGGCCAGAACGTCCAGCGAATGGACGAGGCAAGAAACGCCGCTAGCCGCTCGCGATCTCCGGAGACGTGATACTGCGTGAACTTATGCGCGGCCGCGGCGGTCACGGCGAAATAAACGAAAGCGACAAGTGACAGCGTTTTGACCGCGGCGAAATAGACGGCAACGTCCTCAGGCGAGCGATATTCATTGAGTACGAGTACGTCCACGTAGAGGAACATCAGATAGAGACCGTCGATCATGAAGATCGGAAACGCGGTCGAAAACCATTGGCGTGGCTCATAGCGCGCGGGCTCGCGCGGCACTTCGGCGCGCAGCCGCCGATTGAGCACGAGCATTTGCCCAAGTGTCGTGACCCAAATGGTGACTGCAACGAGGATGACGGCGGTCACCGCGTCGGTCGGATAGCCCGCGACGTAGATCGCGGCCATCAGCGCGATCAGTAGCGCTTGGCGAATGATGTAATGCGGCATCAGCGCCAGATAGGGCCAGTTGTAGCTGCGCGCGATGCCATCCTGCACATTCATCACGCCGAAGATCGGCAGCGTCAAACAGGCGAGATAGAGCGGCGCGATCATGTATTGATCGAGCTTGCCATCGAGCAGGCGGATACACAGCGCACCGATGATTGCGAGCAGCGTCGCGAGGCCGAACGACAGCCAGCGGGAGCCCGCGAGATAGCCGTGCAAATGCCCGATCGCCCGTCGCTCGGTGTATTTTGGAATGAAATATTGCGACGACGCCGCGAGACCGAAATCGACGAGGCCGCCGAACAGCAGCAACCAAGTCAGCGCGTAGACATAGACACCGAATTC
>JACQTM010000325.1 GCA_016210825.1 Hyphomicrobiales bacterium | reverse complement strand
GTGCTCACCGATCCGCAAACCTCAGGAGGCCTACTGATCGCCTGCGCGCACGATCGCGTGGAGACGATGCTGCGTATCATCGTCGACGGCGGTTATCCGCGAGCATGTATCATCGGATACACAGAGGCGGGCACGCCTGCCATCAGAGTCGAAGCGTAACTACAGGGTATAGTGTGAACTTCAGCATTAGCTGCAGCGAACAATTCCCATATTAACACCATAGCTCGTTGGAGTGACCTAGATGCAGTCATCAAACCAACACGGGAGCAATGCCTAACGGTAAGTCGCGCACAGGTGCGCGCCATCGTCCGGTGACATGATCTTCAGAATCGCTTCCATCGGAATGGGCGTCCATTCGCCGGCAAATGAATGCGGCAGCTAACAAACCATTCCTGCGGCTACCTTCGTGTCATGGCAGGCTGTGACTGTTACGAGGGTTCGAACAACAGCCGTCGACTTTGCTCTTGCCAGGCAGCATCAAATTGACGTGATACGAATCTGATGCGATGCGAGCGGCTGCTCGATCAAACCTGCGATCGGAACTCGCGATTGCGACAAGAGTTCTTGATGCGTGGATATAAGCCAGCGCATTGAGGATTATGCCATTATCGGCGATTGCGAAACGGCGGCATTGGTCGCTCGCAATGGGTCTATCGATTGGCTTTGTCTGCCGCGGTTCGATTCCGGTGCTTGTTTTGCGGCGCTGCTCGGTACTTCCGATCACGGTCGCTGGCTCATCGCCCCAGCGGGGGCGCCCGAGATTAAGCGCCGCTATTTGCCAGATACGCTGATCTTGGAAACAACGTTTGCGTCCCAGAGCGGTATCGCCAAGCTCATTGATTTCATGCCATTGCGGGGAGACAACGTCCATCTCGTCCGCATTGTTAGGGGCGAGCACGGGCGAGTAACTTTCAACACCGAGCTCGTGATCCGCTTCGGCTACGGCGAGATCGTGCCTTGGGTTACGCGCATGGATGGGGTGGGTCTGCGCGCGGTGGCGGGTCCGGACATGGCGGAACTATGGACACTCGTTCCGTTGCACGGCGAGAACTTCAAGACTATCGGCGAGTTTGCAGTTGAGGCCGGCGAAAGCGCTTCCTTTATTCTGACTTATGGACCATCGCATCGTCGGCTCGCGCAGCCCGCGGACGCCGCACACCTGCTACACCTTACGGAAAGCTTTTGGCACACATGGATTGGCAAATGCTGCCTGTCAGGCTCCTGGGCGGACGCGATCAGGCGTTCGCTGATCACACTCAAGGCGCTGACCTACACACCGACGGGTGGACTGGTCGCTGCACCAACGACCTCATTGCCCGAACTGCTCGGCGGCCAACGCAATTGGGATTATCGCTATTGTTGGTTACGCGATGCGACAATGACCCTGCTCGCGCTTATGAATACCGGCTATCACGAAGAGGCTCGCGAATGGCGCAATTGGTTGCTGCGTGCTGTGGCTGGCAAGCCGGATCAAATTCAGACCATGTATGGCATCGCCGGCGAGCGGCGACTTGTCGGAATGACACTGCCGTGGCTCCCGGGCTATGCGGAGGCCACGCCGGTAAGGGTCGGCAATGACGCATACAGGCAGCTTCAGCTAGACGTCTACGGTGAGCTGATCGACGCGCTACATCAGGGCCGCGAGGGCGCGCTGGCGCCGGATGAATCCGGCTGGGCCCTGCAGGTCGCCATCCTTAATCATCTGGCGACACGATGGTCCGAGAAGGACCATGGCATTTGGGAGGTTCGGAGCGACCCAGAGCATTTCACCTATTCCAAGGTCATGGCCTGGGTCGCATTCGACCGTGCGATCAAGAGCGCGGAAATATTTAATCTGCAGGCCCCTGTTGATCATTGGCGCGAGCTGCGCGAGGCCATTCATGCCGATGTTTGCCTGCGTGGGTTCGACGCAAGGCTGGGATGCTTTGTCAGGTCCTATGGTTCGAAACAGGTCGATGCGAGCTTGCTACTTCTTCCCGCGGTCGGTTTTTTGCCACCCGATGATCAGCGAATGGTAAGGACCGTAGACGTGATCGAGCAACGACTCCTGAGGGATGGTCTCCTCATGCGCTACGACACGATTAAAACTGCCGACGGTTTACCGCCAGGTGAAGGCGTATTTCTAGCGTGCAGCTTTTGGCTTGTAGATGCTTACGTTTTGATGGGTCGTCATGACGATGCTCGAATGCTATTCGAACGGCTGCTGAACCTGCGAAACGACGTCGGCTTACTCAGTGAAGAGTATGATCCGGCCGCCGGCCGCCTTCTCGGAAATTTCCCGCAAGCGCTATCCCACCTCAGTCTAGTCAATTCGGCCTGTAACCTGAGCCAGATGAAGAAACCCGTGAACCAGCGAACAGGAAAATTGTTAGCGGGAAGGATTCAAGCGGCCACCCGTGTGGGTTAGGAGCATCGAGACGTCGCCGAGGCAGTTCTTTATTTTGCCGGCGCCAAGACCAATGCGTTGACCGGCCAGTCTCTGGTCGTCAGTCATGGTTGGTTTATGGAGTGAGGCACTTGCGCCGGCCCGCGGCGCTATACGG
>JACQTM010000328.1 GCA_016210825.1 Hyphomicrobiales bacterium | reverse complement strand
TGCATGATCTTCAGGCGCTTGAAGTGATCCTCATGGCGCAACCCCATGCTCTCGCCGATGATCTCAAGAATATTAACGATGCGGAACGGCCAGTCGCGTTCGTGGGCGCAGAGTTCGCGATGATCGACGTGATAGATCGCAACCAGCGCATCGACGCCCGCTGTGGCAGCCGCTTCGAGCTCGGCGCGCTGCAGGTTGCGCTTGTAATCGGGCAGCGCGTTGAGCGCATTGCTCATCAAGCCGACTGACGGCTGCCCAAGATCCACGATTTCCACGCCGGGAACGGCTTGCAACAGCGCCTCACCCGCCTCGACGACCCCTTTCACCCCGGGGTGCCGATGCAGTGCGATGCGCAGCGTGACCGGTCTTTGCAGCATCGGCCGCAACTGATCGAGCCTGCTCGCCAGGAACAGCATGAACGGCGTCATCTCGAACGGCCGCGCGCCCCTCGCCTTTTCGATTGTCGGCAAAGTCACTTCGGTGAATTGCACGTGGCAGCTTGCGCACCACGACAAGACGCCGGTCTTGCCCTGCGCCAGCTTGTCGAGCGAACTGGTGGCCATGCGACCTGAGGTTTCGATGTCACCGGTCCTCAGCTGGATGACGCCGCAGCAATGCGTCGGCCCGCCCATGACCCGGTAGGTGACCCCGAGTGCGTCCATGATGTCGAGCGCCAGCAGCGCGATGTGCGGCGTCTTGAGCACGTTGCAACCGGTGTAGAAAACGAAATCCGGCCGTTCGCCGTCCTTCGCGGTCGAGCCCGCCTGCAATCGATTGGTTACATCCTGGCCGAGCCGGGCGAGCTCGGCGTCCGGCAACTGCATGCGCGACAGGACGTTGACCCCGTCAGCGATGGCGTGGAATCCGCTAACGCCTTGCCGGCGGCGTTCGCGCGGATCATTTATTTGCTGCGCCATGGCGACGCGTGTCATCGCCAACAAAAATCTCGGATTGACGCCGTAGTCGCAGGCTGTGATGCACTCGCCGCTGAGCGCGCAGGATTTTGCCCACGCGCGTGAAATTTCGGGACCCTGTCCGAAGCGAAGGATATCGAGCACCCCGGAAATAACGGCTCGCGGATCTGCATTGGCGATTCCGGCCGGCGTGGCGATGGGGCATACCTCGACGCATTTGCCGCATTTCGTACAGGCGTCGAGCATTTCGCCGACGCGCGCGGACAGGCCAGCCTCGAAAGCGGTTTCGGTCATTCATCCACCTGGCAGCAACAGCCCCAACAAGCTAGCCGATTGCCACTGGTGTGAACAGCGAAGCCGAACACCAAAACAAGAAGGCCGCCCGATCACCGATCTCGGGTTTACCCGAGATCGGCACCTATACGTGGTGCAAGTCGGCTATAGCCGACTTGCACATGCGGCCTTCCGCACGCATCATTTTACTTAGATCAGAGCACGGGATTCCACGCGATCGGAACCAGCCGATAGCCGTTGCCGTCTTTTTCGATATAGCCGGCGCCGGGGAAGCGGAAATGGAATCCCTGCACCAGCATCTTGTCGGCCGCCATTTGATCGTAGAGCTTGCGGCGTGACTGCACCGCCAGCGGCTTGTCCATATCGAACATCAAATGCCAGTCGGGATTGCGTACGAACAGGAACGCCATGGCGGCGGTGACGTCAGCCTGCACCATGACCTGGTCGGAGCCGGATGCGACGATGTGCGAGGTATGACCCGGCGTGTGGCCGGGCGTCGCGAGTGACTTAATACCGGGCACGAGTTCCTTGCCGCCCTCGTACTGCGTTACCTTGTTGCCGAAGGCCCCGAACACGCGGCGTACATTTTTAAAGTTACCTTCCAGCGGCGTGCCCGCTGCCTTGCTCATGTTGCCTTCGTCCATCCAGTATTTCCACTCAGGCGCTGGGACCATGACTTCGGCCTTGCTAAAGGCGAGCTTGTTATCGGCATCGAGCAGGCCGTTGATATGGTCGCCGTGGAAGTGCGAGATGATCACGGTGTCGATGGCGTTGCGGTCGATGCCAGCGGCGGCAAGGTTGGCATGATACTGACCGACCGCGCCCTTACTCTGCGCATAGAGGCCAAGCCCAAGGCCGGTATCGATGGCGACGAGCTTCGTTCCAGTGTTGACCACGATCGGTGTGTACGATTGGCTCGCCTTATCCTTTGGCAAATAACTCGCGGCGATCGCGTCGTTGACCTTATCCTTCGGCGCATTCGCGACGTAAGTATCGGCCAGCGGGTTGACGTTCGCCCCGTCGGTGACGACGGTAATCTCGAAGCTGCCGACCTTGTAGCGGTACCAGCCGGATACCTGTTTTCCAGCCGTGGGCGCCGCGGCGCGGATTGGCGTATTGAGTAGCGGCGTGAGCGCGGTTGCGGCGCCAGCCGCCGCGGCTCCCGCCAGAACGTGGCGGCGTGTCAATGCGTTCATGAAATTCCTCCCATTTTTTCCGAACGTGATTCCCGGCGAATAATTCAGTTTGGTGACGCCACTGCGACGCGCGACGATGCGGCGCGCAAAACGGCGTTCCCGATCATAGCAACATTGGATCGCGGCGTTTATTCCTGAATCGTGAAAATTTGCGTGATCGGAGCACCCCCCATTGTCGCTGGGCGCGCGCCGCCCCTAGTATCCCCCGCCTTGCCAACGCAACGATGCGCGCTGGCGGCCTTTTGGTATGGCGAAATAACAGCATCGATACCCAGTGGGAGGACTCCATGCGTCATAGTGTTTTGCTCGCCCTGACGGCTTCCGCCGCAGTGCTCGCCGCCTCGCCGGCCAGCGCGCAACAGCCGCCGGCCGCCGTGCCGGACAAGATGCCGTTCGACATTCCTTATGGCAATTCGATTACCGCCGACCGTGCCGCCGAGGTGGTGAAAGCGGTGGTGGCGGAGGCCAAGAAATCTCCACGCAATTGGAAGCTCGCGATTTCAGTCGTCGATACGAGTGGCGATCTCGTCTATTTCTACAAAATGGACGGGACGCAAGTTGCATCCGTGACAATCTCTCAGGGCAAGGCACGCACAGCGGCGCGATACCGGCGCCCATCCCAGGTGTTTTTCAACGTCATGCAGACGCCGGCTGGTGCCTACGTTCCCAGTCTCGATCCAGCCCTTGTTGCATCGCCCGGCGGTGTCCCGCTGATCGAGGGCGGCAAGGTCATCGGCGCGGTTGGCTGTAGCGGCGCGACCGGCGAACAGGACGGCGTCGCCTGCAGTGCCGGCGCGAGTTCCGTGAAATAAGCTTTAGCGAACAAGACCAATACTGATGTTACGGCTCCGCTCCATTGCCATGCGGAGCCGTTACTTTTTAAGTAAACCACTTGACGATGCCGAAGCCAAAATCACCGAAGATCAAGAGCACCCACGCCCAGAGAAAAGCGGAAGCGACGTTGGCGAATTGAAACTGCCAGTACGGCATTTCCAGAATGCCGGCGATCAGCGGCACCGAGGCGCGCAACGGGCCGAAGAAGCGGCCGATGAAGATGGCAAGGATGCCCCAGTGCTCGACGAAGGCATGCCCGCGCGTCAACAGATCCGGATGCCGTGACAGCGGCCAGACATGCGCGATCGGCGCCTTGAACTTGTAGCCGAGCCAATAGGACAGCCAATCGCCGAGCGCAGCGCCAGCGGCGCCGGCGATCCAGATCGGCCAGAAGGCAATCCCGGTTGCCCCGATCACGGCGCCGATGCCGACCAGCGCCGCCCATGCCGGCAGCAGCAGGGAAATGAAGGCGAGCGACTCCCCGAACGCGAGCGCGAACACGATCGGCGCCGCCCAGCCCTGATGCGCGCGCACAAATTCGATGATTTGCGGAACGTAAGTGTCGATTGGCATGGATGGCTCGCGGCGGGGTGAAATCGTTTATCCCGGCACGGGCGTCTAGGCCAGCCCCGGCGGCATGCTTAAGTAAAATGCACCCCACGCCCGTTCATGCTTTCGCCATGGCCGTGGCATAGTCGAGCCCTCCCGATTCGTCCGCCCATACCGATCCGTAATGCGCATGGCAAAGAAGAGCAAAAAACCGTCCCGGACCGCGAAGCCGTCCAAGACCGTCAAAAAGACCGCGAAAACCGAAAAGCGCACGCAAAAGTCGCGTGCTCCCGATTTGTTTGCTGATCTCGCCGGCTCGGCCGCGGGCGGCAACGCCAAGGGTAAATCGCGCGGCGGCGGCGCCTACACCGCCCGCGACATCGAGGTGCTGGAAGGGCTCGAGCCGGTGCGCCGGCGGCCTGGCATGTATATCGGCGGCACCGACGAGAAGGCGATGCATCACCTCTTCGCCGAGGTGATCGACAACTCCATGGACGAGGCGCTGGCCGGCCACGCGACCTTCATCGAGGTCGCGCTCGGCAACGACGGCTTTCTGACGGTTGCCGACAACGGCCGCGGTGTCCCGATCGATCCGCATCCGAAATTCCCGAAGAAGTCCGCCCTCGAAGTCATCATGTGCACGCTGCACGCGGGCGGCAAATTTGACTCCAGAGTTTACGAAACCTCCGGCGGCCTGCACGGCGTCGGCGTTTCCGTCGTCAACGCGCTGTCGGAAAAACTGGAAGTCGAGGTCGCGCGCGGCGGCCAGCTTTACCGGCAGATTTTTGCGCGCGGCAAGCCGAAGACCGGGTTGGAGAAGATTGGCCGCGCGCCGAATCGACGCGGCACCACTGTGCGCTTTAAGCCCGATCCCGCGATCTTCGGCGACAAGGCAAAGTTCAACACCGAACGGCTGTTCCGCATGGCGCGCGCGAAAGCCTACCTCTTCGGCGGCGTTGAGTTGCGCTGGTCGTGCCCGAAAGATTTGGCGAAAGGCGATGTGCCGGCGAAGGCCGTGCTGCATTTCCCCGGCGGCTTGAAGGATTATCTGCTCGCCAGCCTCGACAAGGCAACGCTGGTGCACCCCGACATTTTTTTCGGCAAGTCGGAGAAGAAGGGCGGCCACGGTAGCGTCGAATGGGCAGTGGGCTGGACCGCGGACACCGACGGATTTCTCTCCTCCTATTGCAACACGATTCCCACCGCCGACGGCGGCACGCACGAGAGCGGATTGCGCACGGCGCTCTTACGCGGCTTGAAGGATCACGCCGCGCGCATCGGCCAGGAAAAGCGCGCAGCGCCCATCACCAGCGACGACGTGATGGACGGCGCCGGCTGCATGCTCTCGGTCTTCATTCGCGAGCCGGAATTTCAAGGGCAGACCAAGGACCGGCTCGCCACCGCCGAGGCCGCCAAAATCGTCGATCAGGCGATCCGCGATCCGTTCGACCATTGGCTCGCGGGAAATCCGTTGCAGGCGACGAAGCTGCTCGACTTTGTCGCCGAGCGCGCCGACGAGCGCCTGCGCCGCCGCCAGGAAAAGGACATCGCGCGCAAAAGCGCAGTGCGTAAATTGCGCCTGCCCGGCAAGCTCGCCGATTGCACCAACACCGCGGCGCAGGGCTCGGAAATTTTCATCGTCGAGGGCGACAGCGCCGGCGGCTCGGCGAAACAGGCGCGCGACAGAGCAAGCCAGGCCGTAATGCCACTGCGCGGAAAAATCCTCAACGTCGCTTCCGCCGGTCGCGACAAGCTGGCGCAGAACCAGCAGCTTGCGGACTTGATCCAGGCGCTCGGCTGCGGCACCGGCACCCACTACAAGGACGACGCGCTACGCTACGACAAGGTGATCGTGATGACCGACGCCGATGTTGACGGCGCGCATATCGCCTCGCTGCTAATCACATTCTTCTACCGGCAAATGCCGCGGCTGATCGAGAAGGGCCACCTCTATCTCGCCGTGCCTCCCCTTTACCGCCTCGCCCACGGCGGCACGGTGCTCTATGCGCGCAACGACAAGCACAAGGATCAGTTGCTCAAAAACGCCTTCCACGCCAACGCCAAGGTCGAGGTCGGCCGCTTCAAGGGCCTGGGCGAGATGATGGCGATGCAGCTGAAAGAAACCACCATGGACCCGCGCAAGCGCACGCTCTTGAAAGTCGTGCTGGCGGACAAGGAGCGCAGCAAGACGGCGAAATCGGTGGAGAATTTAATGGGCACGAAAGCCGAAACGCGCTTTGCGTTCATTCAGCAGAACGCGGAATTCGCGGATGAAGAGTTGTTGGATGTGTGACAATTCTTGTCATCACCGGGCCGGCGCGTAGCGCCGTGACCCGGTGATCCATCTTTCGTAAATGATGGATTGCCGGGTCAAGCCCGGCAATGACGAAAACCCGTTGGATGGGTTTTGCTCCGCTCAACTCGCATTACGTCCTTGATTGATAAATCGCCATGATCATTTTCGAAGTTATTTTGCCAATTGCAGCCGTGGTAGCTGGTTGGATTGCAATGGAGTTTGTAGGCCGCCCGGTTCGAAAATTTTTCGATTTGCGTGGCGAAGTTATCCGCAGGATGACCCAATTCGCCAATGTCCGCGCTCGTCAGAAAGAGGTGCGAGACGATGTAGGTGCTACATCAGGTAATGTTGAGTTACTTGATCTATCCGACAAAGAAAACGCCCGACTAGAGGAGGCTCAGAGCGTTCTTCGCGATCTCGCATCACAGATGCGGTCTTTTGCAGATAATGAGCTTCTTGCCGTGAGGATCGTGAGATTGTTACGCTATGATCCTCAAAACGCCAGCGCAGGACTAATTGGCCTATCCAATTCAATTGACACATTCGGCGGAAACAAAGCGTTTCAGATCAAGACAATCGAAAAAGCCTTGCGCTTATGAGATGCTAATAGCCCGTAGGATGGGTTGAGCACAGCGAAACCCATCGTCTGTCATGCGCGGGCTTGACCCGGCGATGGTTATACCCGCTCATTCCCGTGCAAGCGGGAATCCAGCGTGGGTCCCCGCTTTCGCGGGGACGAGCGGTTGGAGATCAGTTCGTAGGACGAGTTTCGCTACGCTCAACCCATCCTGCACTTCAACCTCGGAACTGGTCCGGCCAGCGGCACGCGCCGTGATAGACGCGCAGTACTTGAAGGCGATTGTTCCGGATTCGATAGGGAATGACATAGGGCATCTCCGGCACCATGAGTTCGCGGGTGCCGGACACGCGTCCGGCGCGGCCCATGCGCGGCTGGCCGGCAAGCAGTTGCTCGATGCTGTGAATGATGCGGAGCGCGACCCGCCGCGCCACCGCCGGATTGTCCTCCGCGATGTAAGCACGCAGCGAGGCGAGTTCGTCGATCGCCTCGGGCGACCAGAGGATCATCGTGAGGCGGAGCGCTTGGGCATGTGACGTTTGGGCGCGGGACGCTCTTTGCGGCCGCCCCAGGAGCGCGCCCATTGCTTGACCTGCTCGTGCGCGACGCCCTCG
>JACQTM010000324.1 GCA_016210825.1 Hyphomicrobiales bacterium | reverse complement strand
GCCATGGCCGCGGCATCGACCTGGCAGGCGTCGGCCGGGCACAGCTCGAAGCCCTGCGAGGTATCGACTTGCACGGCGTAAAGGAAACGGCCGCCGACGAATTCCACGCGCGTAATGAAAGGCGCCGGCGCCTTAATATAGCGCTGCACGAGCGTGATGCCGTCGACCGGTTCGGCGAAATCCGCGCTCGCCAGATGTTCGTCGAGCGCGGCCAGCGATAGGAACAGTCGGACGCCCAAACCCTTGCCGGCGCGGTTGTGCTTGAGGATCAGCGGGAAGCCCAGGCGCGCGGCGGCTTCGGAAATGTTGTCACGGCCGACGACGGCGAGCGTTTCCGGCGTCTCGACGCCAAACTTCGCCAGCGCCTCGTATTGCGCGACCTTTGAAATCTCCAATTGCAAGGCGCGCTCGCCGTTGACGACCGTGCGGCCGTGTCGGGTCAGCCAAGCGAGCACGGCGCCGGTATATTCGGCGGCGAAGCGGTGATCGCGGGTATGCGAGGATGCGCTCATGCGGTTATAGAACACACCCTGCGGAGGTGTCGTGCGCAGATCGAAAATGCCATGATCGAGAAACCACTCGGTATAAGGAATACCGCGCGCGGCGAATTCCTTGCGCAGGGGCTCGACCCAGGCATCATTCTCATGAATGACGTAAACCCGCGCCGGTTCGGCCCTTGGTAATTCACCGGCTGCTTTCGCTCGACGCGATGGCATTGCGCATCCCTCGTGACTGATTGTTATGATTATCTAGCCCTCGCAGCCTCGCCATCAATCGGGCAGGGGCGGCGGCATTGAGAAAAACAAGTCGTTGCTTTACGCCGGCCTCCTGGGAGACGATCTTTTCCCACGCGTGCTGTTTTTTGGATCAATATGCCGATGCCAAGCATCGATTCCCGATCAACATCATGACGTTCGCATTGCAAACCGCGCAGCAGCCAGGCAGACGGGCGTTTCTTGGCGTCGAGCATTCCGCCGCCGGCCGTGCCTGGCGCGACCGCCTCGACGCGCACGGCGTGGCGCGCGCGCTTGCCATGACGCAACGCCATAACGTACCGGAACTGCTCGCGCGTGTACTCGTTGGACGCGGCGTCGAAATCGGCGACGTGGCAAGCCACCTCGATCCGACCGTGAAGGCGCTGCTCCCCGATCCGCATGTGCTCACCGCGATGCATGTTGCGGCGGAGCGGATCGCCGACGCGATCGCGCGTGGCGAGCCCATAGCAATTTTCGGTGACTATGACGTGGACGGCGCGACGTCGAGCGCGTTGCTCGCGCGTTTTCTTCGTCACGGCGGCCTTGACCCGTTCATCCACATTCCCGACCGGTTATTCGAAGGCTACGGTCCGAATGTCGAGGCGGTGCGTGCGCTCGCCGCGCGCGGCGCCAAGCTTCTCATCACGGTCGATTGCGGCACCACCAGCATCGAGCCGCTGGCCGAAGCCAAGCGCCTTGGCCTCGATGTCATCGTCATCGACCACCACCAGTGCGACGAACAATTGCCCGATGTGCACGCGCTGGTGAATCCCAACCGGCTCGACGATCTCTCGAAGCTCGGCCATCTCGCCGCGGTTGGCCTCGTCTTTCTCACCATCGTTGCCGTCAATCGCATATTGCGCGCAGGCGAGTTCTGGAGCGAAACGCGCTCCGAGCCCGATCTTCTCTCCTTTCTCGATCTTGTTGCGCTCGGCACCGTCGCCGACGTCGTGCCGCTGACCGGGCTCAACCGCGCGTTTGTCGCCAAGGGTTTGCTGGCGATGCGCCGCCGCGACAATGTCGGCTTGACCGCATTGATGGATGCTTCGCGAATGAGCGGCCCGCCGGAGCCATTCCATCTCGGATTCCTGCTCGGCCCGCGCATCAACGCCGGCGGACGCATCGGTCGCGCCGATCTCGGCGCCATGCTCCTGCTCGAAGACGATGCGGTAGAGGCGGCGCGCATCGCCGACGAACTCGATCGCCTCAACCGCGAGCGCCAGGCGATGGAACGGGCGATGCTGGCGGAAGCGGAAGCCGAGGCACTCGCAGCCCTTGGGCTGGAAGAAAAGGGTGCCGTCGTCGTCACCGCGGCACCGGGCTGGCATCCCGGTGTCGTCGGCTTGATCGCCGCGCGGCTAAAGGAACGCTTCGGCCGCCCGGCATTTGCCATCGCGCTCGATGTCAATGGCATTGGTACCGGCTCCGGCCGTTCGATCGCGGGCGTCGATCTCGGCCGCGCCGTTCGCCGCGCCGTGGCCGAGGGCTTGCTGACGAAGGGCGGTGGTCACGCGATGGCGGCGGGCGTGACGCTCGCTAAGGGCGTGCTTGCCGCATTCCGCGCCTATCTGGAAGAAACGCTACGCGACGCGGTTGAGACCGCGCGGGCAGCGGATGCGTTGCTGATCGATGGCGCGGTGAGCGCCGGCGGCGCAACCACGGAACTCATTTCGACGCTGTCACGCGCGGGGCCGTTCGGCGCCGGCAATCCCGAGCCGGTGATCGCGTTGCCGGAGCACACACTTGTTTATGCCGATGTGGTCGGCGATAAGCATGTCCGCGCCCGCCTGCGCGCTGGCGACGGCACGACGCTGAACGCCATTGCATTTCGCGCCGTGGGCCAGCCGTTGGGCGAGGCGCTGATCAAGAGCCGCGGCCAGGCGGTCCACGCCGCCGGCACGTTGTCGGTCGACCGCTGGCAGGGCGCCGAGCGCGTGCAATTGCGCCTGCTCGATGTCGCGGCGGTGAATCCGGGCGCCTGAGTGTAGTACTCAGAGGTCGTCCGGTTTGAGGCCCGTGCGCTTTCCGACACGTGCGAGCATGCGCGGACCGATCTCATCCTGATCGTGAAATGCAAACACGTAATCCGGGTAGCCGGGATGCTGCAAGGTTCGATGCGATCCCGATTGCCGTTTGATGCTCCAGCCGTTGCGCAGCAGCGCAGCGAGCACGCGTTGCGCCTTGGTGGCTGGCCAACGGCTCACGCGGCCTCGAAGACCCCAGCGATTTCCCGTGGCAACGGCTCGCCGTTTTCGAGTCGATCGGCAATCACGCGAAGGGCCAAAGCCTTGACCTTGGCCTGGGCTTCGGCTTCGGTCGCGCCATAGGACAGTACGCCAGGGAGCGCCGGCACTTCGGCGATCCAGCGGCCATCTTCCTCGCGTTCACTTTCGATCTTGAGCATGGGTGGCTCGAGCCTCGACGAGGCTTGAAAGAACAAAGAGGTAGTCCCTTATCGGGTCCTTGCCCGTCAATCAATATTCCAATGAAAGGATGTTGCAATCTGGCCGGATGCGCCTGCGATTTCACCTCATATGCCTTGGGTTTTACGCCGCTTTCGCTTAAAGCAATGATCCAGCCGCTTTGACTTATTCCCCGGTCGCCATGCTCAACCTGAACAAGCTCAACCTATCGGTCGCGGTCCGCGACTACGATCGCACCCGGCCGCTGATGGATGGCTCGGTGCGCATCGACGGCATCAATCCGGTTTTCATGACGCTGCCGCCGGAAGAGATATTCTTTCGCGCCTTCCGCAACGTGGAATTCGATATTTGCGAATTGTCGTTGTCGAGCTTTACCGTGAAAACCGCGCAGGGCGATTGTCCCTATGTCGGCGTACCGGCGTTTCTCTCGCGCGCGTTCCGCCACACGTCGTTCTATGTGCGCACCGACCGCATCAAGACGCCGGAGGACCTCAAAGGGCGGCTCGTTGGCGTGCCGGAATATCAGTTGACGGCGAATGTCTGGGCGCGCGCGATCCTCTCCGACGATCATGGCGTCAAGCCATCCGACATCCGCTGGATTCGCGGCGGGCTGGAGGAGCCGGGGCGGCTGGAAAAAATCGCGATCAATCTTCCGAAAGATGTCCGCCTGGAAAATGCGCCGGAAGGCCGCACTTTGTCCGGCATGCTTGAGGCCGGCGAAATCGACGCCTTCATCGGCCCGCGGGTGCCGTCGTGCTTCGAGCGCGGCCATCCCAATGTCGGCTGGCTATATCCCGATCCGACAGCCGCCGCGATCGACTATTTCAAGCGCACGGGAATTTTCCCAATCATGCACCTGGTCGGCGTTCGCCGCTCGCTTGCCGAGCAGCATCCCTGGCTGCCGGGGGCGGTGCTCAAGGCTTTCGAGCAGGCGAGAAATATCGCGGTGGAACGGCTCGCCGACACGTCCTCGGCCAAGGTGACGCTGCCGTTCGTTGAGGAACAGCTCAAGCGCGCGCGCGATCTGATGGGCCGCAATTTCTGGTCATACGGCGTCGCCGCCAACCGCAAGGTGCTTGAAACATTCCTGCGGCACCATCGCGCGCAAGGACTGTCGTCGCGGCTGGTCAAGGTGGAGGAATTGTTCCACCCGGCGACGATGGAAACATTCAAGCTATGACCGTCGTGGCAGCACGAAAGACAATACGACAGGGAGGGCTGCCATGTTCACCGCCACGAAAGACAAGGCGCTACTGACCACCACAACGGGCGCGCTGCCGCGGCCGAGCTGGTACACGGAAAACCTGCGCGGACTGCCGCTGTCGCAGGGCTTGTCCCAGCGCGCCTATCGCGAACAGCATTTCGACTGCCTGGCCTGCCACGTCGCCGCTCAGCACCGCGCCGGCATCGACATCATGGTGGACGGCGACACCCGCCTCGACGACGACGTGGCGGGACGCAGTTGGGTGAGCTACGCCACCGAGCGCATCGCCGGCATCGGCAGCCCGCGCGTCGAGGTGCCGCCGGCGGGCTTCATGGCCGACAAGCGGCCGGGCGATCTCATGTGGGAAGTGATCGAGACCCGCATGACGCCGCCGGTCGTCGGCAAGATCGGCGCCGCCCGCCTCGAACTTGACCGCGCCTACAAGACGATCGCACCGATGACCGACCGGCCGGTGAAGATCGGGTCGATCTCGGCGCAAATCCTCGCGCTGATGCTCGCCGACGAGCACTACCACGACCGGCTCGCGCTGCTGATGGGCTTGACCGCTGCGCTCAACCGCGAATACCACGCGCTCGCCGACGCCGGCGCGCCCCTCGTGCAGGTGGAGGAGCCGGCGATCCATCAGGTGATCCACGACCCCAATGCCCCGATCAAGCCGGAGCGCTGGGTCGAGGCGTTCAACCGCGAGGTGGCCGGCCTGCGCGCCAAATGCGAGGTGTGGTGCCACACCTGCTGGGGAAGCCCCGCGGCGCAGCGAGTGGCCACGCGCGAGCAGTCCTACGAGAAGGCATTGCCCTATTTCGATCAGCTCGACATCGACGTCATCACCGTCGAGGGGGCCTCCAACGGCGGCGCCGAGCTGGCGCATTACGGCCGGCTGATCTCCAAGGACAAGAAGATCGCGCTTGGCGTCATCAGCCACCGCACGCTGCAGGTGGAGCGTCCGGAGGAGGTCGCCGACCTCGTCCGCCGCGCGCTCAAGCACATCGAGCCGGAGCGGTTGATCCTCACCAGCGATTGCGGCTTCGGGCGGCAATCCATGAGCCGCATCCACGCCTTCTACAAGATGGTGGCGCTGGTGCGCGGCGCCAACATCGTGCGCCGCGAGCTCGGATTGCCGGAAGCCTACATCCCGGCGGCCGATTCGAAGCTCTCGATGGTGCCGCTGGCGTGAGGCTAAGGCTTACGCCGGTTTCGCGCTCCGCAGCCGCACGTGGATGTTTTTCTCTTGCGTGAACGACAGCGAGCTTGTAGCCCGGGTGGAGCCAACGGGTCCGGCCCGAAGTGGCCG
>JACQTM010000322.1 GCA_016210825.1 Hyphomicrobiales bacterium | reverse complement strand
TTTGCCGAGCCAATCCAGACCCATTCACGTATTTTTTGCCGCCTGGGCGATAGTTTGCACCCCGAGGCGAAGAAAATGGCAACGCAGTCCGTAATGGACGTCTTCCTTCGGTGGGGGTCGATGGGTCTCGACGTCAATACGCTCTTTCAGGTCACGATCTACGTCGAGGCGATGCTTGGCCTGCTGTTGCTGTTCGCGTGGGCCCAGAACGCAAGCATTTGTGCAGTGGCTTGGTGGGGATGCGCGCATCTACTGCGTGCCGCGTCTGTCGTTACTTTTGGCCTTTACGGCGCCTTCCCCGAATTCATTTCCAACGATCTCTCCAACGCCATGTTATTTACGGCATTCGCCGTGACCTGGAACGGCGCGCGCGTGTTCGACGGCCGTTCGCCGAAATACCTATTTCTGTTTGGCGGCGCGATTCTGTGGCTGTTCGCATGCCGCATTCCCATCATTGCCGAATCCATCGACGCTCGCGTACTGCTTAGCTCCGGCATCATCACCGCCTATACATGGATGACGGCATACGAATTCTGGCGCGGCCGCGAAGAGCCGCTTGTCTCGCGCTGGCCGGCGGTTTTCATGTTGTTCGCTCACGGCGCGCTGTTCCTGCTGCGCACGCCGATCTCGATGATGCTGCCTTGGACACCCGACAATCAGGTCTTCGAAAGCGTTTGGATGACCGTGCTGAGCTTCGAGGCGCTGCTGTTCACCATCGCCATCGCCTTCATCCTTCTCGCCATGGCCAAGGAGCGCACGGAATTTCGCCACCGGACCGCTTCCTTGATCGATCCGCTGACCGGGATCGCCAATCGGCGCGCATTCCTGGAGGAGGCCGCGCAATTCGCCCGGCGCGGCGATGCCCATCCGGTGGCGGTGCTGCTGATCGATCTCGATCATTTCAAGTCGATCAACGATCGTTTCGGTCACGCCATTGGCGACCGGGTGCTGCAGATCTTCGCTCAGACTGCGAGCTCGGCGATGCGGCCGTGTGACTTCGTCGGCCGCCTGGGCGGCGAGGAATTCGCCGCTGTGATCTACGACGTCGGACGCGAACGGGCGCTTGCCGTCGCCGAGTTGATTCGCTCCGCATTCTCCGAAATCACGTCATCGGTCGAAGGGCGACCGGTCGGCGCCACGGTCAGTATCGGACTTGTGTTCAGCGAGGATGGATTGACCGACATGCCGACGCTGCTTGCCCAAGCCGACCAAGCGCTCTATTACGCCAAGGAACGCGGCCGCAACCGCACCGAGATCGCCTCGCTCGAACTCTTTCGCCGCCACGAGATCAGGACGCCGGCGACGAACGCGGTGGCGGCGCAGAGCGCCGCCTGACGCTCCCGTATCCCTGCCCGCCATCCTTTGCGACGATGGGAATCAAATATTCCCTCGGCGCATCAACCTGGAGCGATCCGGGTATAGTGCGCGGATGGCGGCATCCGGTCGGGCCATCGCGCGGACCATTGCGGTTATAGTCCTCGTCGTCGCGGCAACGGCCTTGCCCGCGCCGGCGCGCGCGGCCGTGGCGCTCGATGGCGCTACGATGACCTGGCCGTGGATTATTCCCTTCGCCGGCCTGCTGCTGACGATCGCGCTTGGCCCGCTGCTGTTCGCCAGTGTCTGGCACCACCATTACGGTAAGTTCGCCGCGTTCTGGGCACTACTCGCGCTCGCGCCGATCGCCGTGGTCCACGGCGTTCCCGCCGCCGGCGCGGCACTCGTGCATGCGGTGCTCGGCGAGTATCTGAGCTTCATCGTGTTGCTCTTCGCGCTCTACACCGTGGCCGGCGGAATCCTCGTCACCGGCACATTGCGCGGAACGCCGGCGATCAATTTCACGATGCTCGCATTCGGCACGCTGATCGCCAGCGTCGTCGGCACCACCGGCGCGGCGATGATCCTGATCCGGCCGATGATTCGCGCCAATGCGGGCCGCCGGCACAACACGCATGTCATCGTCTTCTTCATCATCCTCGTCGCCAATGTCGGCGGCGCGCTCACCCCGCTCGGCGATCCGCCGCTCTTCGTCGGCTTCCTGCGCGGGATCGATTTCTTCTGGACCGCACGGCACATCTGGCTGCAAACCATCCTGATGGCGGGCGCGGTGCTCGTCATCTTTTTCGTCCTCGATCTTGTGCTATCGCGCCGCGAGGACGTCCGGCGCGAGGACGAGGCACCCACGGGCCGCTTGCGCGTCTCCGGCCTTGTCAATCTGCCGCTGATCGCCGGCATAATCGGCGTGATCTTGATGTCGGCGGTCTGGCGGCCCGGACTGGTCTTGTCGATCCTCGGCACGCAGGTGGCTTTGCAGGATGTTGCGCGCGACGGCATGCTGATGGTCATCGCGCTGCTGTCGCTGTGGCTGACCAGGGATGAGCATCGCGCGGCAAATGGCTTCACCTTCGAGCCGATCCGCGAAGTGGCAATCTTGTTCGCTGGAATCTTTATCGCCGTCGTCCCGGTGCTGGCGATGCTGCAGGCCGGCCGCGCCGGATTATTCGCGATCCTGCTCGAGGCGGTGACCCGCGGCGACGGCTCGCCGCACCAGGTCGCCTATTTCTGGCTCACCGGATTGCTTTCGGCGTTTCTCGACAATGCGCCGACCTATCTCGTTTTCTTCGAGCTGGCGGGAGGTGATCCGCAAGCGCTTATGGGTCCGCTTGCCGGGACGCTGGCCGGGATTTCGATGGGAGCGGTGTATATGGGCGCGCTCACCTATATCGGCAACGCGCCGAATTTCATGGTCTATGCCATCGCCCAGGAGCGCGGCATCAGGATGCCGAGCTTCTTCGGCTATCTGTTCTGGGCGTCCCTCGTGCTGGTGCCGCTGTTCCTGCTGCTGACGCTACTTCCGATCACGCCCATTCTCGAATTCGACTAAGGCGTTTCTGGCGGAAGCGATAACGCCATTGCGGCGATTGTGGCCCGCGGCGCCTCGACGCGCTTCTTGTGCGGGGCGTCGGGGTGCCAGCCCAAGATCGCGAGCATGACAAAGAAACTGATGACGTAGGCGATCGCCACATGCCAGCCGTGGCGCAGCCAGAGGCCGACCGATTTCGCTTCCGGATACATGTTGGATAGTGCGACACCGGCCGATGAGCCGAACCAGATCATCGATCCGCCGAAACCAACCGCATAGGCGAGGAAGCCCCAATCGTAGCCGCCCTGCTTGAGCGCCAGCGCGGTGAGCGGAATATTGTCGAACACGGCGGAAACGAAGCCGAGGCCGAATGCAGTCTGCCATGATGCGGCCGGCAATTTCTCCACCGGCATCATCGAGGCGCAGGTCACGAGCGAGAGGAGGAAGATCGTGCCCTTGAAGGTCTCCGGCATCACCTTCCAGTCCGGCTGCCGCACCGGCGCGGTGAGCAGGATCACCGCCCACACGGACAGGCCGATCACCGGAATGATGTCGAGTAAGGCGGGGTATTTCAGATTGGCGATGACGTTGGAAAGAATTGCAACAACGAGAATGAGTGCAACGATCACGACGCGTACCCATTCGATGTGCAGGCGGCGCGGCGGATTTTTCACGATCGGTGAGTGACGGTGCTGCTGCAGGGCGGCGGGGATGCCGAAGATCGCGATCGCGACGGCGGCCGCGACGAACGCTTCCAGCACGCTTAGCGGGCTTACGCCGTCGATCCACATCATTGTCGTGGTCGTGTCGCCGACGACGCTGCCGGCGCCGCCGGCATTGGAGGCCGCGACAATCGCGGCGAGATAGCCGATGTGAATCTTTCCGCGGAACACATGCCGCGCCATTGTTCCGCCGATGAGCGCCGCTGCGATGTTGTCGAGGAAACTTGAGAGCACGGCGACGATGACGAGCAACGCGAATCCGCCCTTCCAGTCGTCGGGAAGAAAGGCCGGCATCTCATCGGGAACGCGGCTCGATTCAAAGTGCCGCGAGAGCAGCGCAAAACCCATCAACAGCAGGAACAGGTTGGCGAGGATCACCCATTCATGCTGCATGTGTAGCGCAAGCCCGGCGATGCCGCTGTCGAACTTGAAACCGGTAAATGCAAGTTTGTAGAGTGTGATCGCGGCGAGGCCCGTCAGCGCGACCTGTAGCGTATGGTGATGGAAAAGCGCGACGCCGAGCAGGGTCAACCCGAAAAGGATAAAATCAAATGGAATGCCGAGAACACTCGGGCCTTCGGTCTGTGCGATCTCCGTTGCCGCCAGCGCCGCGTCGGGAAAGATGGCCAAGCCAATGACAGCAGCAAAAACGATTCCCCTGCGAATAAAACGTCGGCTCGTCCGGTTTGGTGTCGTAGTAGCCGGCTGGGGCCTTGCGGCATGAATGAAGCTCAGCGGTTTAACCGGCACGATGATCCTCCTGGCGCTTTCATGGGAAACATGCAGCGGCAAGGATGCAACCTAGAGCATGCCCCCGAAAAGTGGGAACCGATTTTTGGAGGATGACAAAGCTTTCAATCCCCGGACGATCACGGCGAGCGAATTGCTACCGTGTGATCGCGCCCCGGCGAAACTGCGAGCGCGACAGCTCGTCAGATCATGCGGATGAGTTACTGCACGGATGAAAACGAAGAAGTGGCTCCCCGGGCCGGATTCGAACCAGCGACCAACCGGTTAACAGCCGGTTGCTCTACCACTGAGCTACCGGGGAACGTGGCAACACACCCGAAGCGTCGGCGGCCCGCTATAACAAATGGCTTAACGGTTGCAAAGCATCTCGGAAGCCCGCCTTTGCTGAAGCTTCGGCGGGCACCCGATTCAACGAGCCAAGCCCGCCGAAGCTTGGCGAAGGCGGGTGGCTTGCCAGCCGAAGTTGCGAAGCAGCGAAGGCTGGAGGCCACGGCCGGAATTGAACCGGCGTACACGGTTTTGCAGACCGTTGCGTAACCACTCCGCCACGTGGCCGTGGAAAAAGCATCAGCTCGTATCGAAATTGACGTCCGGATGCTTCGGATGCCGACACGGGTATATAGAGGACCCATGTCATAACGGCAACTATTGGACGATTTGCCAATTGCTTGCCTTTTCACCGATCTTGTCGCAAATGTCTGCCCTCGACCGCGGTGTCCCGGACATTTTAGGAATCGCAGATGACCGATTTCCAGGTTGCACGGCGGATGATGGTCGACGGGCAGATCCGCACCAACGACGTCACCGATTTGCGCATCATCGCGATCATGCTCGAGCTGCCGCGTGAGCATTTCGTGCCTGCCGCCAAGGCCGTGCTTGCGTATATCGACACCCATATAGCCGTAGCGCATTCGCCGGATGGCCGTCCGACGCGCCGTCTGCTCAAGCCGATGGTGCTTGCGAAGCTCGCACAGGCAGCGACGGTCGGAGAGGGCGATCGCGTCCTCGTTGTCGGCGCGGCGACGGGTTACTCGGCGGCCTTGCTTGGTCGGCTTGCTGGCTCGGTAGTTGCACTCGAGGAGGATACGGCGCTTGCGCATATTGCGCGCGACCGGCTTGCCGCGGCTGGGATCGGCAGTGTCGAGGTCGTTTCCGGACCGCTCACAAAGGGATGGCCCAATGGCGCTCCATACGACGTGATTTTTATTGATGGCGCGATCGAGACCTTGCCGGAGACCTTTGCCGGCCAGCTCAAGGACGGCGGGCGGCTCGTCTGCGTGGAAGGTTCCGGGCCTGCCAGCAAAGCCAAGTTCTACAGATCAACAGGCGGCGAACTCAGCGGGCGGCCAATATTCGACGCTGCTGCGCCGCTGCTCCCGGGTTTCGCCAAGCCCGAAAGCTTTGTGTTCTAGGCAGCGCAATCGGCCGGGAATCGCGCATTTTGCGTAGAAATCGCGAACTGTAGCCTAAGGGTGTCAAGGGCGATCTTTTTCAACCGAATTGGCTTAGGGGGTTCCAAGACCTCGCCGCCCCACGTAACAATATCCTTGAAAACATTGAGGCTTACGTCTCGATGCGTTGTCGTGCGCACCGAGAGAATGGTTATGTGCGCATACACGCACATATCGTGGAGTGGTTGGGAATGCCGATAATGGGACTGACGGTCATTCGCGCGGCGGGGGCGATCGCGTTCGCCGTCGTGACACTTGAGGCGCATGCCGACACGCTCGAGACGGCACTCATCCAGGCCTATCAGAACAATCCGCAGATCAACGCCCAGCGCGCGCTCGTTCGCTCGACCGATGAGGGCGTGCCGCAGGCGCTGTCCGGTTACCGGCCGAGGATCAGCGCCACGGGCACGGGCGGTGTCCAATGGCTCGATACGGTATCGCGGACCAATCCACCGACCCGTCCGCTCAAGCCGCCCGCGACTGCGTCGTCGTCGAGTCCGGCCACTTATTCGGAATCGAGCGGCCAAAACGCGCCGCATAGTTACGGCGTGACCGCCACGCAAACGCTTTTCAACGGTTTCCAGACCGCCAACAGGACGCGCCAGGCCGAGAGTCAAGTTTCCGCCGCGCGTGAGACATTACGTGTCATCGAGCAAACGGTGCTGCTCGACGCCACCACCTCTTACATGAACGTGCTGCGTGACGGCGCGATATTCGATCTGCAGAAACGCAACGTCGAAGTGCTGCAGGAGCAATTGCGCCAGACCAAGGATCGCTTCAATGTCGGCGAGGTCACGCGCACCGACGTGGCGCAGTCAGAGGCCGCGCTCGCCTCGGGCCAGTCGCTCGTACTCACCGCGCAGGCTAATTTTATAACGTCGAAGGCCGCATACCGGCGCGTGATTGGCGTGGAGGCGGGTAAGCTCGCGTCAGGAACCCCAGTCGACCGGCTTTCGCCACGCACGCTCGATCTCGCCGTGGCGCAGGGGCAAGTCGAAAATCCATCGGTGATGGCGGCGCAATATGGCGTCGACGTTGCCACGTTGCAGGTCAAGGTATCCGAGGGTGCACTCTATCCGACGGTGACAGTGACCGGATCGTTCACCCAGAGCTACGAGAGCTCGCTTTCGACGCTGCAATCCACGACGGGTTCCGTCCTCGGCCAGATCACGGTTCCGATCTATCAGGGCGGGTCGGAGTTTTCGACGATCCGTCAAGGCAAGGAAACAGTCACCCAGCGGCGCCTTGAGCTTGCCGTCAATCGCGATCAGGCCCGGGCAAACGTGGTGCAATCCTGGGGGCAGCTTGAAGCCGCGAAGGGGAATATCGAGGCCACGACGGCTCAGGTGAAGGCCAACGAGATCGCGCTCAACGGCGTACGCGAGGAAGCGCGTGTCGGCCAGCGCACGACCCTCGATGTCCTCAACGCGCAACAGGCTTTGGTCAATGCCCGTGTCGCATTGGTGACCGCCCAGCGCGACCGGGTCGTCGCCTCGTATACGCTGCTCTCGGCGGTTGGGCGGCTTTCGATCCCGGTGCTCGGGCTCAATGTCCCACTTTACGATCCGATGATTCACTATCAACAAATCCGCGACGCTTGGATCGGCGTGCGTACGCCGGACGGTAAATAAACCCCGAGGCCTAGGCACGGCGTCGATACCGTGCCGTATCCACATTGCGTCAGTTGCGTTCGCTGGTCGGCATGCGATACTTGCGCCATGCTTGGCGAATGGAATCATCGGCGGGGTGATTCGCCTTGAGCGCAGGCTTGCCCCGTGGCCGATGCGTATGGACGGGGTATCGGTAATGAATCAGCCGGCGAAGGCCCAAGAGCCCTCAATGGAGGAGATTCTGGCCTCCATTCGGCGGATTATTTCCAATGACGACAATGGCGGGAAACCGGCTGCGGCTCCGCCGCCACAGCCAGCTCCGCCGCCCGGACCCAAAGTCGCGTTCCCGGCGCCGCAGCGGCCGGTACCGACGCCCGTGCCGCCTGCAGCCACAGCCCCTCGCGTTCCACCAGCATCGCCTCTTGCCGCTGCGCCGATCCCGAAGCCTGCGGAAAAAGAAACGCTGTCGGATTTTGACGCGATTTTCCCGGACACGAGGTCGACTGCGGCAAGTCCAGTTGCCGAGCCGGCCAGCGCCGATATCCTCGATCTCACCGAAGCGATGGCGTCGCCGGAATCGGCCGCCGCCGCGCCCGATTTCCGCACCATCGACGGACAATCCGATATCGTCTTTACCGATCCCGAACCGGAAGCACCGCCGCCACCGTCTCCGGACCGGGCCGCATCCGATCCGATTGAAGATGCGCGGCAGCATTTTTCTCAATTCCCAAGCGACCGCTCGCTGCTCTCTCCCAGCACGTCGGCGGCCGTTGATTCTGCGTTCAATGCACTGGCACAAACCGTGCTCGTGCAAAATGGCCGTACGCTCGAGGATCTGGTGCGTGAAATGCTCCGCCCCATGCTCAAGTCCTGGCTCGACGATAATCTCCCGGGTCTCGTCGAGCGGCTGGTGCGCGCCGAGATCGAGCGCGTCTCCCGCGGCCGCTGACTGCAAACTTCCCAGGATTGCGGTTATTGCGCGCGCCGTTGTAGCACCAGACGCCAAGCAAACCATGCCGCGAGCAGGGGAAACAGGATCGCCACGGCGACAAAGACCGGCGCCGCCGTGAAGCGGTCGACGATCGGTGCTGCAGCGGCGACGCCCGCGCTTTGCCCGAGATAGAGCGCGGCCGAGAATATCCCGATCGCCGTTGCGCGTGCCTTCGGCGCCATCTGCGTGGCGTTCACCTGCAGCGTGTTGTGCAGCATGTGGAAACCGAGACCGATGACCGCGACCGCCGCGATCGCGACCCACCACAATGGCGCCACAGCCAGCGCGACATATGAGAGGGCGAGAAGCGCGCCGCCGCCGAGAACGAGCCCGATTTGGCCGAGCCGCGCGACAAGGAGATGAACGCTCAGCACATAAGCAAGCCCGCCGACGCCGAACGCCGCAAGAACACCGCCAACCGCACTGAAGCCAAGGCCCGCGCGTGCATGCAGGTCCGCGCCGATATAGGCGAAGGCGGCAAACATCACCCCAAATTCCACGAATGAGACGAGTATGATAATGCGCGCCCATGGGCTCGAAAACACGATTGAATAATCCGCGATCAGGCCGGTCGATTCCGTTTGCGGCCGCGACGGTGTGCGCGTTTGCGGGTTGCGAATAAGCTCGGTGAACAGCACCACGTCGGCGGCGACGAAAATTCCCGCGATCAGGAAGAACACGTTGCGCCAGCCAAAAAAGTCGCCGACCACGCCGCCGACGATCTGGCCGGTAACGAGGCCGAGAATTTGTCCCGCGAGGAATCGCCCAAGCACCGGCTGCCGCCGCTCATAGGGTACCGTATCGCCGATGAACGCCATGCCGAGCGGAATGATCGTGCCGGCAAGGAGCCCGCAGGCGAGGCGCGCCGTGCCAAGCGCCGCGAGCGATCCACTCAAGCCGCAGGCCACAACCGCGATGGCGCAAAAGGCACACATCGCGGTGACCAGCGGATATTTCGGAAACCGGTCGCCAAGCGGCATGCCGAATATCTGCGCCGCGCCGTGCGCGAGCGCATAGACGCTGGTGATTACCGACGCCGCGCCGACCGTCGTGCTTAGATCGGCGGCGATCTGCGGCAGCAGCGGGTCGGCGACGCGCACCATCGCCTGGCTGGCGAAGGCGGCGACGGCGAGAAAGGCGATCGCGCGCGTGGGTGTTTCACTCTTTTCTCCCTCCCCTGAAAGGGGAGGGCCGGATCGCATCGAAGTCGGATGTTTCCGACTTCGGTCATTATGGGTGGCGAATTCGGGTAAACCCGTATTCGCGTGGCGATCCGGGGAGGGGTCGAAGCCTTAGTCATAGAAGGTGACCCCCACCAGGCTCGTGTCACTCGCCGACCTCCCCCTTGCAGGGGGAGGTGAAATTTCAACCGACGTTGACAGGGCGAAGCATGCCGGGCTTTTTACCGCGCAATGAATCGAAACGACAATGATTGAAAAGACATACCAGCCTGCCGATGTCGAAGTGCGCATGGCCGCTGCGTGGGAGGAAGCGCAAGCCTTTCGCGCCGGGCGACCCGAGCGCGCCAAGGCTAAGCCCTATTGCATCGTCATCCCGCCACCGAACGTCACCGGCTCGCTACATATGGGGCACGCGCTCAACAACACGCTCCAGGACGTGCTCTGCCGCTTTGAGCGCATGCGCGGGCGCGACGTGCTCTGG
>JACQTM010000321.1 GCA_016210825.1 Hyphomicrobiales bacterium | reverse complement strand
TGCACCGGCGACATGGGCTTTGCCGCGCAAAAGACCTACGACATTGAAGTGTGGCTGCCTGGGCAGAACATGTATCGCGAAATCTCGTCGTGCTCGGTGTGCGGCGACTTTCAAGCGCGGCGCATGAACGCGCGCTACCGGCCGAAGGGTGGAAATCCGCGCCACGTGCACACGCTCAACGGCTCAGGAGTGGCCGTCGGCCGGGCGCTGATCGCGGTGATGGAGACCTACCAGCAGGCGGATGGATCGATCGCGGTGCCGGACGCGTTGCAGAATTATATGGGCGGGGTGAAAAAGATTGCGCGGATTACATGATGTGCGGAGCTCCAAAAATTTATCCCTCCCCCCTTGTGGGGGAGGGTTGGGGAGGGGGGTGGCACGTTCATGCGCACGCGTTGATGAGTGTTCGTATTCTTGCGACCCCCACCCCTAACCCCTCCCCACAAGGGGGAGGGGAACGCGCCTTAGTGCGATGGAAAGCCTGAATGCGCATTCTCGTCACCAACGACGACGGCATTCACGCGCCGGGGCTCGCGGTGTGCGCGCAGATCGCGCGCAAGCTGTCCGACGATGTCTGGGTCGTGGCGCCGGAAGTCGACAATTCCGGCGTCTCGCATTCGCTCTCGCTCAACGATCCGCTGCGGCTGCGCGAGGTCGGGCCGAAGCATTTCGCGGTAAAAGGCACGCCGACCGATTGCGTGATCATGGCGGTGCGCCACATCGTGGCCGACCGCAAGCCCGATCTCGTGCTCTCCGGGGTCAACCGCGGCTCGAACCTCGCCGAGGACGTGACCTATTCGGGCACCGTCGCCGGCGCCATGGAAGGCGCGGTGCTCGGAATTGCCTCCTTCGCGCTGTCGCAATGTTACGGGCCGGGAAATCGCGACAAGGCGCGCTTCGAGACCTCGCAGGCGCACGCGCCGGACCTGATCCGGCGCATTCTCGACGCCGGCATGCCGCGCGACGTGCTGGTCAATGTCAACTTTCCCGATTGCGCGCCAACCGAGGTGCGCGGCGTCGCGATCACGGCGCAAGGCAAGCGCGACCAGGAAATGCTGCGCATCGATGCGCGGCTCGACGGCCGCGGCAATCCCTATTACTGGCTCGCCTTCGCCCGCCGCGGCAAGCCGACCACGCGGACCGGCACCGATATGGCGGCCGTCGCCGACAACCGCATTTCGGTGACGCCGCTGCGGCTCGACCTCACCGATGAGCCATTCATGACGCGGCTGGCCGATATCTTCGATTGATTTGAATCAGCGCATGATCCCGAAAAGTGGGTACCGGTTTTCGTAAATAGATCATGCGCAAACAAAAACTGGAGCCAAGTGCCGATTTAACCGGAACCGATCAGACTCTGGGGCTCTCGCGCCCGATCAAAGACAGAATTGATAACCACGTTCCCAATTCAAACGAAGGTGCGATTCGGTGACCAGCTACCCGGCCGAGGACAACGAAGACCGAATGGAGTTCCTGCTGGCGCTGCGCCGCCGCGGGATCAGCAACGCCGCGGTGCTGCGCGCGCTGGAGGAAGTGCCGCGCGAGCATTTCGTCGAACCGGAGCAAACGCGCGAGGCCTATGCGGACCAGGCCTTGCCGATCGCCTGCGGACAGACCATCAGCCAGCCCTACGTGGTCGCTTATATGACCGAGCAGCTCGACGTGCGGCGCACCGACCGCGTGCTCGAGATCGGCACCGGCTCGGGCTATCAGGCGGCGGTGCTCTCGAAGCTCGCGCGCGAGGTCGTCAGCATCGAGCGCTACCGCACGCTCGCCGAACGCGCCCGCGCCCGGCTCAAGGCGCTCGGTTACACCAATGTCGAGGTCATCGTCGGCGACGGCCTGTCCGGCGCACCGGACCGCGCGCCGTTCGACCGCATCATCGTCACCGCGGCGGCGGAGAAGGTCCCGCCCGCGCTTGTCGAGCAGCTCAAGGAAGGCGGCGTCCTGCTTTTACCGCTCGGGCCGCATCGCGGCGCGCAAACCATCGTCAAGCTGACCAAGACCAAGGACGGCCTCGACCGCGAGGAGCTGATCGCGGTTCGCTTCGTGCCGCTGCTGGCGGGCCAGGCGCGCGAATTGTGAGCGTGATCCTTATTGTCATTCCGGCCGAGCCGCATGCGCGGCGAGAGCCGGAATCCATTGCCACCAACCGTGAATATGGATTCCGGGTTTGCGGACTTTGTCCGCATCCCGGAATGACAAGTCGCGGCTTGGCCAGCTTCGTGTGAGAGACGGCCGGTGAGTTATGGTTAACAATGACGCGAAACTTCGCTTAAAGCCTTATTTAACCCGCCGGGTGTTTAACTCGCCGGACGCGTTTGTTGCGTTCGAGTGAGTAGGTGCATGCGTTCCGTCTTAGAGCTGCGCCCGCGGCGACGGGCTCCTTTGGCCGTCACGGCCATGCTCGCGCTTGCGATGGCGGGATGCTCGTCGGAATCGAACCGATTCAACAGTCCGTTCTCCAATCCCTTTTCCTCGAGTACCGCCGAAACGACCGGCTCCGTGCCGGCGGCGAGCCCCGCGCCTTCCAATCGGGTCGAGTCGCGGCCGTTGCCGCCACAACCGCAACTGCAGCCGCAACCGCAACCGCAATATCAATCCGGTCCGCTGCCGCCGCCGCCGGCGACGCGCCCCGCAACGGTGGCCGCTCAGCGCCAATACAAGCCGGCGTCCTATCAGCCCGCACCGGCTGTCACCGGCTCCGTTAGCGCGCCGCCGCCGGCGCCGACGCCGCCTCCGGTTATCAAAGCAAGCACCGCGCAAGGAAACTGGAACTGGAACGGCGGCACCGCGATCACTGTCGGGCCCGGTGAGACCATCGACACCATCGCGCATCGCTACGGCGTGCCGTCGCAGGCAATCTTGCAGGCCAACGGCATCGCCGTTCCGAGCATGATCCAGCCGGGTCAGCGCCTCGTCATCCCGCGCTACGATTATTCGACCGAGACTACGGGCTCGGTCGGTTCGCGCCCGGCCGCGAAACCGCAGCCATCCGCGACTGCCCATACAAACGCCGCGCCCGCGTCGGGCGTGCACGTCGTCGGCCCCGGCGATACGCTCTCGAAGCTCTCGCGCATGTATCGCAAGCCGGTCGTTGAGATTGCACGCGCGAATAACATTCCACCTTATGCCAAACTCACCATGGGCGACCGCCTCGTCATTCCCGGCGCGCCGCGCACGACCGCGCCCGCCGTCGCGCAACCGCAGCCCGCGGGCGGCCAGCGTATGGTTTCGGCGGCGCCGCCGAGCAACGCGCGCATGGTTACACCGGCGAAGAACGATCCGGCTCCCGAAGAGCAAACCGCCGTGGCCGAGCCGTCAGGAAACGGCCCGGGATTCCGCTGGCCCGCGCGCGGCCGCATCATCACCGGCTACGGCCCGAAAACGACCGGGCAGCAGAACGACGGTATCAATCTCGCTGTTCCCGAGGGCACGCCGGTGAAAGCGTCCGACGACGGTGTCGTCGCCTATGCCGGCAATGAGTTGAAGGGCTACGGCAATCTGGTGCTGGTGCGCCACGCCAACGGTTTCGTCACCGCCTACGCGCATGCGAGTGAACTGATGGTCAAGCGCGGCGATAAGGTCAAGCGAGGCCAAGTCATTGCGCGTTCCGGTCAGACCGGAAACGTCACCTCACCGCAATTGCATTTCGAGATCCGCAAAGGTTCGACGCCCGTCGATCCGATGCAGTATCTCAGTGGCGCGAGCTGACCCGAACCGTCCCTATGCCGCCGATTCCATGACCGCCGGCGCGGCCTCGGTCAGCCGATCAGTGAGATAATGCGCCAATTCAATCACCACGCGCGAACTGCTTTTCTGACCGAACATATACACCAGTTCAACCGGCGGCAGCGGCGGCAGCCCTATGCGATGGCCGACGACGCGCATCGGCTCCGACACTAAAGCGCGCGCCAAAACCGTGATGCCAAGCCCCTCGACGACGGCGGTTTTCAGGCACTCGAAGCTTGGGCTGACAAAACTGATGTGGTTGGAAAGCTTGCGGTCTTGCAACGTGGCAATGGCGAAACGCCGGTACGCGCAGCCTTCCGGAAATAGAATAAGCGGCAGCGAGCGTTCAAGCGAGGGGACATAATTTCGCGCGGTCGCCCAGACCAACTGCTCGCGTAACGCCACCGTTCCGCGCTTAGCGCCCGCTTCCTGCTTGAAGAACGCCAGGTCGAATTCGCCGCGCTCACAGCGCTTCATGAGATTTTCAGATTGGTTGGATTCGACTTCGAGGGCGACCATCGGATGCATGGTCTTGAACCCGGCGAGCCAGGTGGTGAAGTTGCGCCCAAAGAAATCCAAAGGCACGCCGAGCCGGACGAAGCCCGTGAGTGCGTCATCGGCCATCGAGGAATAGGCCTCATCGTTGAGTTGAAGGATGCGCTGCGCGAATTGCAGCAGCTTGCTGCCATCGGGCGTCAATTTGAGCACCCGGCCTTTACGGCGAACGAGCAAACGCGTTTTGAGCTGTTCCTCAAGCTTGTTGATTTGCTGGCTCACGGTGGATTGCGACCGGCACACATTTTCGGCCGCGCGTGAAAAGCTCATCGTCTCCGCGACTAAGGCAAAACTGCGCAGGCAATCGATGTCGAAATTCATCGTGGGCGCACCCCCCATAATCGCCGGTTCTAATACCGGTCATCGTTATAATTAATTTTCTCACTTTTCGGGCGGTTCGTAAAGTCGCCGAACGGCTGCGAATAAGCGCGCAGGGGGCCAGCCAGGACCACCTTGGCCATGGCGACGCGTGAAAAGAACAACGTCCGACCGGGTGGTCGCGATCGGGCAGGGGGACCGCCGATGGATATCTACAAAAAAGAGATTTTCTACACGCTGTTCTTCTTTGTTCTCTACTTGCTGGTAACGCACACGGCGGTATGGGCGCTGCTGTTTGGGACCAACAACAGCATTCGCGTGCTCGGATTCCCCGTCCACTATTTTATCGCGATCATCCTTGGC
>JACQTM010000329.1 GCA_016210825.1 Hyphomicrobiales bacterium | reverse complement strand
GTGAATTTCCGCGCCGTTGACGTAGGACGCCGTCTCCGTGCACAGCACGTAGATGATTTTGGCAACCTCGTCGGGGGTGCCGAGCCGGTGTAACGGAATTTGCGGGATGATTTTGTCGGTTCCCGGCGAGAGAATGGCGGTGTCGATCTCGCCCGGCGCGATCGCATTCACCCGCACGCCGAGCGGCCCGAAGTCGTGGGCCATTTCGCGAGTGAGCGCGGCGAGCGCCGCTTTCGATGTGGCGTAGGCTGCGCCGGCAAAGGGGTGCACGCGCGAGCCCGCGATCGACGTGACGTTGACCACGGAACCCTTTGCGGCTTTCAGCTCGTCGAGTAGACCGCGTGCCAGCATGATCGGGGCAAAAAAATTCACATGAAAAATATGACGCCAGGCGTCCGCGTCAGTCTCAATCGAACTTAAGCGCGCGCCGCCATCGGCCTTCGGCGAGATCGCGGCGTTGTTGACGAGAGCATGGAGCTGGCCGCCTTCGAGCCGGCGCTTGATCTCCAAAATCGCAGCCAGCGTGCTCTGCTCGTCGGCGAGATCAACCTGGATGTGGTCTTCGGGACCAGCTTCCCATGGGCACTCCTCGGGAAAAGCGTGGCGCGAGCAGGTGATGACGCGCCAGCCGGCGCTGGAAAACCGCTTGACCGTCGCGTGGCCGATGCCACGGCTTGCACCCGTGAGCAGCAATGTGCGGCGAGGCTGGCTCTCCTTCGATGTCGGCATGACGATTGCGGTCCTCGGCTGCGCACGTTTTATGGATAAAGCCGAGTCTTGCGCCACGCGCCGTCAAGACTTTCACGGCGGAACTCGACCCGATCGTGCAGACGGAACGGCCGATCATGCCAGAATTCCATGATCAGCGGCAGGACGCGGTATCCCGACCAATGGGGCGGACGCGGCACCTTACCGAGCGCATATTTCGCGGTGCAGAGCGCAATCGCTTTCTCGAAGGCGAGCCGCGATTCCAGTGGCGATGATTGATCGCTCGCCCAGGCACCGATCTGCGCCAGTCGCGGGCGCGTGGCGAAATAAGCGTCAGCTTCCGCATCGGTAACGGTTTCCACCGGACCGCGGACGCGTACTTGGCGCGTAAGCGATTTCCAGTGGAACAGCAATGCGGCCCTCGGCTGGACGTTCAGCTCCACGCCCTTCTGGCTATGCGTGTTGGTGTAGAAGACGAAGCCGCGGGGATCGAGCCCCTTCAGCAGCACCATCCGGACATTCGGCAAACCCTCGGCATCGATGGTCGCAAGCGCCATGGCGTTCGGATCGGCGGGCTCGGAGCGCCCTGCTTGCTCCATCCAGGCGGAAAAGAGGCGCAGCGGATCGTCCGCCTCGGTGAAATCACCAGACGTTAACCAAGTTGGGTGTTCAATCGGCACCGTGTCGGACATTTCCGGAGTAGTCCTGTGGCCGGCTCGTTGACAGCTCGCACGTTCCGGCAGTCTCGTTATAGTGGAACGCCGCTGGCGCGCCTATGGCGGCCGCAGGCGGCGCTCGTGCCGTTTATGGCGGCTGCATTGACGTTGGCCTTGGCCTCTGGCGGCTGCAGCTTCTCCTATCAGCTCGGCTCGCTGTTCGGCAAAGATAAGGATGACGAGACAGTCACAAGCACCGGCTCGATTTCGGCGGCCAGACAAGCCAGATCGACCGATGGCTCGGCGGTAAAATCCACCGAACAAGCTGCCTCGCCGGCGCCCGTCGACGGCGATCTCGACTATGCGCGCGCCGCTGCCTCTGAGGTCTTGACCAGCGGACGCAAAGATACAAGCATGCCCTGGCAGAATCCGAAAACCGGAGCGCGCGGGACAGTGACGCCGCTGGCCAGCGCCTATAACCAGGACGGAATGCTCTGTCGCGATTTTCTCGCAAGCTATGTTCGCGACGGTTCGGAATCCTGGTTACAGGGCGAGGCTTGCCGCAAGCAGCAGGGTAAGTGGGAGGTGCGCAGCCTCAAACCCTGGAAGCGATCCTAATATAAATAATCCATCACTGCCTCGTCGCCGTATAGCTACAGCGCCAGACCGGGCCGGCGGACGTACCAACCATGTGTCCGGGCCGCTCGATTTGCGCCGACCAGCGGTCGCTTAATCCCGCGGCGCGCCGCTGGAACGACACCCGGTTGCCATCGATTTTTCCGCCGACGATTTGCGAGTTGGCTCCAGTTGTCAGCCCGCGCGAGCTGCCGGAAAACTCCGTCGCCGAGGTCTGCTTGATATCGAGCTCGATCTCGAACTTGCCGTGATTGCAGATTTGACTAACGCGCCATGTTCCGCTCAGCGCGGCGGCGGTCGAGCGCTTCGCCGTTTCACGCGATTGAGTCGGGGAGGGCTCTTTTCGTTGCGGTTGGGTCGCCGGCCGATCTTCGTCGCCCGACACCGACTTATTTTGCTTGCCAATACTGCCGCCGGTGCTGCCGGCTTGGGCGATAACCATGGAATTCGTGTCGTCGGCTATCGCGTTAGACCATGCGATGATTGCAAGCGTGGCAAGCACGACAATCGTCAATCGCTGTCGCATACTATTCCTCATCACCCTCGCTCGCATCGATCTGAATTAATCATGGCGCGGCGGCCTGCACCGTTAATCCCGACTAAATCCGACAGCGCCATCGGATCGTATGATTTTTTTGCGGTCAGGCGACAGCGTGAAATGTTCGACGCCTCCGCTGCCCCATGTCATCACCAATTGTCCGCTCTCGCATTTCCACGTGCCGGGAATCCCGCTGCGATGCTTGGCCGTACCATCGTTACCAAATGTTGTATCGGCCTTACCGAAAAGGCCTGAAGCCCAGCTGTTCCAGACGCCCACAATATTTGGGCACGACGTTCGTTGACCAGATGGCGGGGCGGGCTGACGTGGGGGGTTCTCATCCTCGCCACCTGAAATCGACTTGCCCTGCTTGCCAATGGTGCCGCCGGTCGAACCGGCTTGGGCGAGGACAAAGGGCGGCAAAGCGTCGAATGTCGGCACACGCGCCGATTCTTCCGCCGCGGCAGACTGCACTATGCCTCCCAGCGTCAGCAAGAGTGAGACGAACATTCGCATCCGACCTCGCCTTTAGCGCGTGAACGCGACCTTTCCTGTTCGGATATCGGTCAATCGTCGACCGTCCGGCGACAATTGCAGCGAACCCTGCCACCAATTCTTCCAGTGCAGATAGATGCCGCCACCCTGGCAGTTCCATGTTCCGGTGAAGCCACTGCGATGCTTGGCGGTGCCGTCCGAACTGAAAACCGTGTCATTCCTGCCGAACAGGCCGCCGGACCAGTTCCAGGTTCCTGCGATGCTGCGGCAGCCGGACCTAGCCGGCTCGCGGGAGGCCGAGCGCTGCGAGCCTGATGCAGGAGGCGCAGGAGTAGGCGCTGCTTGCGTCGGCGGGGACGACTCGTCGCCACCCGAAACCGACTTTCCCTGTTTGCCGATGGTGCCGCCGATCGAGCCGGCTTGGGCGAGAACGAACGAGTTGGTAGGGTTCGCAAATGCCAAACCGGTCACAAGGACCGTAATTCCGGTTGCAGCAATAAGTTGACTTCGCATTTGCAGGTCTGATCCAACATTCACATTTGGCTGTTAGCCAGTGACAGGTTCCAATGCTCAGCGGGGTTCATCACTAATCACCAGGATGCATCCCAGTTGGATTTTATCCCATTGGAACAAGCCGCGTTGCCAATTGCGCGATTGCCCGCTCTTTGTCCAGAATAGGTGCCCGTTACAGCGCCTAGAGCGGGATTGTCATTGCGCTCCATCGTCATTGTCTCGCTTGTGAAGCCGGTCACGGTGAATTTCGTGACATAACCATGGTTCCAAGTGCCCTGATAAACATTGCCGCCGACTTTTTGCAGAGTGACGAAGAAATCCCCGACGGGAGTGCGGTCATTTAACTGAATTGTTTTTGGTAAGGTTTCCGGCGCGTTCGATTGACGACCGATGGGACGTTGAGAGCCGTTCCTGAGGGCAGGAGAACGCGGTTCTTCGCCCCCCGATACCGATTTTCCCTGCTTGCCGATGGTGCCGCCAGTCGAGCCGGCTTGTGCGAGCGCCGCCGTCGCAACGAAGGCGAGTGCAAGCAAGCCAAGTGCGGATCGCAACAGGGGACCTGTCATCATCAATGTCCTGACGCAAAACGGTCCGCGCCGTCCGCGCAGACCGTCGCGACGATGCTGCAATTCTTCGACCGCTTGCGGCAATCGGCGAGCGTCGCTTCCTTCGCCTTCTGGATATCGTCACGCGCGGCCATCGACCAGCTGGTGCCCGAATGCACGAAGGCGCCGCACTCGGTGCCAAAGAAGCTGATCTCCGTCGTGCAGGCGTTGACGTCGCCGCACGAGGCGCGCGCGCCCGCCACCGCCTCCTTGCGCGTCGCATGGCTCCAAGACATGCCCCATTTCTGGTTTGACTTCGCATAGACGATCGCGCCCCAAGGCTTGAGCCCGCCGACTTCGCGCAAGCGCCGCAACAGGCCGCTGGTCGGCACGCCGGTCTGAGCGAGTTTGCTCGAAGCCTCGAATTCGCGGATTGCTTGCCGCGCTGGCTCGCCGAGCGGGCCGTCGATGGCGCCGGGATCAAAATTTAATTCGTAGAGCCGATCGCGCAATTCGCGCAGCAGGCCGGGATCGCTGATCGCCAGTTTCTCATCGGATACCGGGGATACCGGCGCCGCAGGTTTGAGCGCGGCGGTCTTGGTCTCTTCCAGCGTGATGCGTGCGATATCGGCGAAAGCACCCTTGGGATAGCGCTTAAGGTAAGCCTCGAACAGGCGCGGATTCTTTTCGTTCTTGATCGATTCCCAGAATGTGATCTCCAGCGCTGCCGGGTCGGGCTCGGGGGGTAGCGTGGTGGCGCTGGCGCCAGGAACGGGCGGTGTGAAGTAGAACTGACCGGTCAGCGAGGAGTGCTCCCACGGTACCTGTTTGCCGCTGGTCTGCTTGAGCACTTCACGCCGCACGCCGATCATGACATCGCTCAGCGGAACACCCGGCCGTTCGATGGCGCCGAGCAGGGCGGTAGTAAACGGGCTATTGCGGCCTTCGCCGTCGAGGGCGATGTTGCCGGGCTGGGTTGCGAACGCGATCAACGTGCCGACGCCGCTTTCAACCGCGGCAAGGCCGCGCCCGATCGAGGCCGAGCGCGTTCCCATCTTGCGCGCAAGATTCGCTGCCAGCGGATTGTTGCGACAGGCATCGAGAAAGGCGATGTTGGTGCGTGTCGTCCGTTCCATGTTGCGTAGCACGAGATCGAGATCGACCATGTTGAAATCGAGGTCGGCTTCGGATTCGAGCCGCGCATCGACGGGTGCCAGATAATTCTTGCCGGCGACCTGCAACCCGTGCCCGGCATAGAAGAACAAGGCCGCCTCGGCACCGGGCAGTTTCTCGGTGAAACGGCGGACCTGCTCGCGCATTCCGGCATGATCGAGATCGAGGCCGCGCACAACGTCGAAGCCGAGGCGCTGGAGCGCGGCGGCGACGTCGGTCGCATCGTTTGAGGGATTCTTCAGGCGCGGCGTGTGCTTATAGTCGGAGTTTCCGATGACCAAGGCCACGCGGTTAGCCGCGATTGCTGGCACGACGGCAAGGCCGGCATAGACAAGCACCAAGGACGCAAGCAGCCCGCGGAATTTCACGGCCAATTCCCCCGGAAACAAGGCAATTCTAGCCCATTCCCACCCGCACTGCAGCTGCTTCGGCGCCGCTGCT
This sequence comes from Hyphomicrobiales bacterium, assembly GCA_016210825.1. Classification (GTDB taxonomy): domain Bacteria; phylum Pseudomonadota; class Alphaproteobacteria; order Rhizobiales; family Xanthobacteraceae; genus JACQTM01. Next base: position 1,418 of record JACQTM010000329.1, on the reverse strand, counting down.
TGAGGTGCGCGCATTGCGGCAGGTTGCGTCAATCACCACATCTTTCAGCAAAATTATCGAGTTGGGGCTATCCTGACGCTTGAACGATCCGGAGATTTAAGGAATGCGCGACCCCTATGAGGTCCTGGGGGTGCAGAAGGGGGCGAGCCAGGGCAACATCAAGAGCGCCTTCCGGCGGCTTGCCAAGAAGCTGCATCCTGACGCCAACAAGAACGATCCGAAGACGGCGGCGCGGTTCGCCGAGCTCAATTCGGCTTACGAAATCCTTGGCGACGAGAAAAAACGCAAAGCGTTCGACCACGGCGAGATCGACGCCGAGGGCAAGCCGCGTTTCCAGGGGTTCGAGGGCGTGCATCCGGGTGGATTTAGTGGACAAGCCGGCCCCGGCCATTTCGAAACCTTTACCTGGGGTCCGAGCGGATTTGGCCGTTCGAGTGGCGGCACGGGCGGCTTCGGCACTTTCGACGATATCCTCAAAGACATGCTTGGCGGCGTCGCCGGCGGGCGCCGGACCCGCTCGCATTTCGACGCGGGGGATTTTGCCACTGCCGCGCCTGGCCAGGACATCGCGATATCGCTGACCGTGTCCCTTGCCGACGTCGCCGCGGGGGCGTCGAAGCGCGTGCATCTGCCGACGGGAAAAGAAGTCGAGGTCAAGATTCCGCGCGGGCTCAACGACGGCCAGCAGATCCGGCTGAAAGGCCAAGGTCTCGCGGCTCCGGGCGGTCTTGCGGGTGATGCGCTGATCACGGTCAGTGTCGCGCGCCATCCGCTATTCCAGCGCGAAGGCGCGAACCTGCGTCTCGATCTGCCGGTGTCGCTCTACGAGGCGACGCTCGGCGCTAAGGTGCGCGTGCCGACGCTCGATGGTGCCGTCGAGCTTGCGATCCCCGCCGGCACCAGCAGCGGACGTACCTTCCGCCTGCGCGGCAAGGGGCTGCCGGGCAAGGACGGCACGGGCGATCTGCTCGCCACGGTGCAAATCGTGCTTCCCGAGGACGGCGACAAAGATCTCGACGAGCTGATGCGCAAGTGGCGCGACAAAAAGCCCTACGATCCGCGCAAGGATTTGGGCTGACAATCTTCCGATTCAAATTTCAAACTCCTCGTTCAAAATTTCCGGTCGTCCCCGCGGAAGCTGGGACCCATAATCGCCGCGCGTTCCGTATCGCTAGCACGGTGGCTATGGGTCCCGGCTCGCGCTGGCGTTTGCTCGCTTGACCGGGACGACGGGGAAGAAAAGCCAACGCTCCGCTCCCCGTATTCTTTGCGGCGCTCTCCTTTTCTTTCCCTCCCCTTGATGGGGAGGGTCGGCGAGCGGCGAAGCCGCGAGCCGGGGTGGGGTGGCGTCTTCGCAAAAACGACCCCCACCCGGCCGCTCGCTGGCGCTCGCGTCCACCCTCCCCACGAGGGGGAGG
>JACQTM010000345.1 GCA_016210825.1 Hyphomicrobiales bacterium | reverse complement strand
TGCGCGCGGTTCTCGTCGATCAACGCCATCGCGCCTTTCTGCATGCCGTGCCGGACGAGAAAATCGTCTTCGGTGCGCGCAAGCACGTCAACGATGGCGTTGCCTATTCCAATCACGTCGTAACGGGTTGCAATCATGGAGCCTCTCGTCCGGAAGAGCGCGCACTATACCGGCCGGTCGGCAAGGGGCAACTGTGCGCTACCAATTGCCGGCGTGACGTGATTACCGTGTACCGGCTAGACTTTTAATCGAGGCCGGTACCCAAAGCTTTGCCCAAGCCATTGCCGATGTCGATTGCGCGCAACGTTGCCACCGTCGGCACCGCGACCCTGCTGTCGCGCGGGCTCGGATTCGTGCGTGATGTCGGGATCGCCGCCGTGCTCGGAGCGGGCGCGTTGTCGGATGCGTTTTTTGCGGCGTTGCAGATCTCGAACCTGTTTCGCCGCCTGCTTGCCGAGGGCGCGCTCAATTCCGCGTTCGTGCCGATGTGGCTACGCATCCGTGACGAAGACGGGCCCGCGCAAGCGCGGCGTTTCGGCGAAGAGGTTTTCGGCACGATGCTTGTCGTCCTCGGCGCCGTTGCGGTGCTCTGCGTGGTGTTTGCTCCGATCGTTGTGCATCTGTTGGCCCCCGGATTTAGCGCCAGTGGCGAGCGTTATGCGTGGGCCATCGATTTCGTCCGGCTTTCGGTTCCTTATGTCGCGATTGCCGGTCTCGTAGCCGTCGCCGCTTCCATTCTCAACGCTGAAGGCCGGGTCGGCGCCGTTGCATTCGGGCTCGTCGTCTTCAATGTGGTTCTGGTCGCGGCGGTCGGTATCCTGTTGCTGTCTGGAATGCTGGCGTCGCCGGACGCCGGCGCGATTTTGTCCGCGTCGATCGTTGTCGCCGGCTTCGCTCAATTTCTGCTGGTCGGTGGCGGTCTGTTGCGCCTCGAGGCCCCGCCGGTCGTTCCGCGCATCGTTCCCTCAACCAACACGACACATTTTTTTGCGCTGGCGCTGCCGGGCGTGGTTGCCGGAGGCATTCCACAACTGAAACTGATGGCGGGAGCAATGGTTGTCTCCGCTTCGGAAAGCGCGGTGTCCTGGCTTTACTACGCCAACCGGCTTTATGAATTGCCGCTTGGCGTTGTGTCGATCGCCATTGCCACGGTCCTGGTGCCCACTATCGCCGCGAGCGTTCGAACAGGCGATCGCATGGAAGTGGCCGCCACGCAGTCGCGTGCGTTCGAGTTTGCGCTCGGACTGTCGTTTCCTGCGGCCGTAGCCTTTGCGATCCTGGCCCAACCGATTGCCGGCGGCCTGTTCGAGCGCGGCGCCTTCGGGCCCACGGATACGGCCGCTGTTGCCGCCGCGCTTGCCGCCATTTCGGCAGGCCTGCCCGGCCATGTGATCGAAAAAGTACTCGGTGCCATCTCCTTTGCCCATGAGGATACGCGTACACCGATGTTCGCCGCGCTCGCTGGACTGGCCATCGCTTTGGCTGGCGCTCTGGCTCTCTTTCCGTTGCATGGACATGTCGGTGTAGCGGCTGCCATTGCGATTTCCGGCTGGGTCGGCGCCACACTGCTTGGCGCCATTCTTGCGTGGCGGGGATGGTTGCGTTTCGAAGGCCGGGCGCTGCTGCGGCGATTATCGGGCATCGCGCTTGCGACCTTGGCTATGGCCGGCGCCATTCTCGGCCTCGAACGCGCTCTATCCATTGCTCTGGATCTTCAGGGCTCGGCTGTGGCACGCGCAAGTGCGCTGATCCTTCTCGTCGTTGTTGGGCTTGTCACCTATCTGCTGGTCCTGCAAATCCTTGGCGTCGCACGTATCCGCGAGCTGGTTACGATGATCCGCGATCGCCTGTAACGCGCCCCTTGCTTCCCGCGGCGGCGGCGTGGCATGGGACGGCGCACGTTATGCGCAATGGAGTTTCCTCAATGGCGTTCAAGGAGCGTGTGTTTTCCGGGGTGCAGCCCTCCGGTAATCTGCATCTTGGCAATTATCTCGGCGCCATCGTGAATTTCGTGGCGTTACAGGAGCGTTACGACTGCATCTATTGCGTCGTCGACCTGCATGCCATCACCATTTGGCAAGATCCGGCCGAACTGCCGCGCGCAACGCGCGAGGTCACCGCAGCGTTCATCGCCTGCGGCATCGATCCGAAGAAGCATATCATCTTCAATCAAAGCCAGGTCGCCGAGCACGCCGAGCTCGCCTGGATCTTCAATTGCGTCGCCCGCGTTGGCTGGCTCAACCGCATGACGCAATTCAAGGAGAAGGCCGGCAAGGATCGGGAAAACGCCTCGGTCGGCCTTTACGTTTACCCAAACCTGATGGCCGCCGATATTCTCGTCTATCGTGCAACCCATGTGCCAGTTGGCGAGGACCAGAAGCAGCATCTTGAGCTTTCGCGTGACATCGCACAGAAATTCAACAACGATTTCGCGGCTTCAATCCACGCGCATGGCTACGGTGATGCTTTTTTTCCCCAACCGGAGCCGTTGATCCAAGGACCGGCGACACGGGTGATGTCGTTGCGCGACGGTTCAAAAAAAATGTCGAAGTCCGAGCCTTCCGATTATTCGCGTATCAATCTCACAGACGATGCCGACGCCATCGCGCAAAAAATCCGCAAGGCCAGGACCGATCCAGAGGCCTTGCCGAGCGAAGAAAAGGGACTCGAACCGCGTCCTGAAGCCGACAATCTCGTCGGCATCTACGCAGCGCTCGCCGGGCAAACAAAGGCGCAGGTGCTCCGCGAATTCGGCGGCGGGCAATTCTCGAACTTTAAGATTGCGCTGGTCGATCTTGCAGTTGCAAAGCTCGGTCCGATCGGAAACGAAATGAAACGTCTTGTCCAGGATCCGGTCTATATTAACGGGGTGCTGGCTGATGGCGCGACACGCGCACGTGTTCTTGCCGCCGAAACAATGAATGCCGTCAAGGACATTGTAGGTTTCGTTCGCTGATCATCATTACCATCCGGAGATAGTCGCCACACCGCTTGTTCAGGACTAGCCTGTCGTGGCAGCATTGCAAGCGCGTGCGACATGGATCGTGACCGAAGCAGGCGGAATTCGGGGGGTGATGTCGATGAGCCGCAAGCGCCGCAGTTATGAGAGCGGGCACAAGCCAAAATATCTTGTGGTCATAGACGAATCGCCGGAATGCGACCGCGCCATTTATTACGCTGCGCGGCGCGCCTCGCGCACCAATTCGAGCGTCATCATGTTGCGTGTGATCCCAACGCACGATCGCAACCAGCAATGGCTCGGCGTCGCCGACATCATGAAGGCGGAGGCGGACGAGGAAGCCAATGCCGCGCTCAACCGCGCCGCCGCCCGTGCCAATGGCATCGCCGGAATCACGCCGGAACGCGCGGTGCGCGAGGGTGAAGGCGCCCAGGAAATCCTTAGCCTGATCGACGAAGACGAGGACATCGCGGTTCTCGTCCTCGCGGCTGGAACCAGCTCGGAAGGACCGGGCCCCCTGGTTTCGAGCCTTGCAAAAAGTGCAGGCGAGTTTCCAATACCGGTTGCCATCGTCCCCGGGCATCTGTCCGATGAGGAGCTGGACGCCCTATCGTGAGGGCGACATGGGAGGCGGTTGACCTCGCGCCATTAAGTGCCACTTATAGGGTGAAGCCTCGCGAACCTTGAATTCGCGTAGCGCAGGAGTAAGCCATGTTCATTCAGACGGAAGCTACACCCAATCCCGCGACGCTAAAGTTCATCCCCGGACGGCCGGTGCTGACAACCGGGACGATGGATATGCGTGACCGTGACGCAGCCGCCAAATCGCCTCTGGCCGAGCGGCTGTTCGATATTACCAATGTGGGCGGTGTCTTTTTTGGCTCGGATTTTATTACTGTCACCAAGACGGAGGGTGAATGGCAGCAGATCAAGCCACTCATCCTCGGCGCCATCATGGAGCATTACATGTCTGGCGTCCCGATCCTTAAAGAGGGCGAAGTCGCCGCTTCGAGCGGGGAGAACGAGTTCTTCGACGCGGCAGACGCGGAGACCGTCGCCACGATCAAGGAATTGATCGAAACGCGCGTGCGCCCCGCCGTCGCCAATGATGGCGGCGACATTACCTTTCGCGGCTTTAAGGACGGCGTGGTCTTCCTTGCCATGAAAGGTGCGTGCTCGGGATGCCCGTCCTCTACTGCGACACTCCAACACGGTATCCAGAATTTGCTCCGCCACTACGTCCCGAACGTTGTCGAAGTCCGGCCGATATAGGATCCCGGCACCGCTTTCAGTGACACCGTACGCGGGTTAATTTACGTTTCAGACGCCGGAGTCGTCGGCGGGTGAGACGGATTCGCAATGCGACTGCTCGCTATTGATACAGCGCTAGAAGCCTGCTCCGTCGCCGTGTTCGACACAGCGCATGGCGATATTGCCGTCAGCGAATCGCAACCAATGGTCCGCGGCCATGCCGAAGCGTTGATGCCGCTCATTGCCGGCGTCATGGATACTACGGGTCTCTCGTTCGCCAATATCGACCGCGTCGCTGTCACGATCGGGCCGGGGAGCTTCACCGGTTTACGTGTCGGCCTTGCGGCTGCGCGTGGGATCGGCCTAGCGGCCGGCAAGCCTGTCGTCGGACTGACGACCCTTGCCGCCTTCGCCGCACCGCATA
>JACQTM010000323.1 GCA_016210825.1 Hyphomicrobiales bacterium | reverse complement strand
TTCTTTGTCCGTGCAATTTATTTTAAGCTTCAAATAATTGCCGCTGGGCGTCAGCACGTCGGGCTTTGCCGGACCAGAAGGGCTGTCGCGCGCCACGGCTTCGAGGCAACCGAAATGACCGGACGCACCATGCGCGCGTTTTCGCGCGCGTTCTGCAATGCGCTCGCAACCTGCGAGGCGACCAAAGTCGCTGATTTTCTTGACGATGACGTCGAATGTTCCTTGTTCGGGCCAATCGATCTATTCCCGTTCTTTGGCCAACGCCGCGGCAAACCCGCGATGTTGGCGATGTGCGCGGAGATCGCAGCTAACCTCACGCTGCGCGGCTGCGACGAAGAAACGGCATCGATTTCGGATAACCGTTACGCGGCGTTGTTGCGGCTGACGGCAATGCATCCGCCGACCGGCCGCACGCTCAGCTTTCGCCTCGCATATTTCGCGGGATTTCGCGACGGCAAGCTGATCGACCTGAAGGTCTTGCTCGACAGCTTCGATGCCGCCGAACAGGTGCTCGGGCGCGAGATCGATCTGTCCACCGCGGCCTGAACGCGGCGCGCGCCGGTTCCGGCGTTTCGCCGGAACGAATGCGGCAACGGTTCAGCGGTGCGTGTCCAGGCCGGCGCCGAATTCGCCGCCAGCTTGCCGTCATCCCGCCACGATCGCGCGCCGATGCCGACACACTCCCATGCGGCAATCGCTGCGCGCGGGGCGTAACAGCGCGCAATCTTGCGTGATGCGTAGGGAGTGTACGATGTCGGTAATCAAGACGCTTGGCGATATCACTCGCGCGGCACAAACGCAGTCGGGGTTCGAGGGGGAGATTCGTGAATTCATTCGTCGCGACGTTTCGTTCCGGCATGTTGCACGGACCCAGGAAAGCTCAGACGACGCGGTCGAGAATGTCTCACAGCTGATCGATCGCGTCTCCAGCAGCTCGGTGGCGGAGATCGATCGCGTCATGCTCGAATTGCGTGGCGTGCGCGACATGTTGCGGAGCGAGGGCGAGCGCGTGCAGCGCACGATCTCGGACTATGCCGCGCTCAATCATACGGCGCGAACGTCGATGCAGATCATCTCCGAAGGGCTGGCGCGCTGGCGACCCGAAACACCCCGCGTCTCGCAGGAGGCGCGTTGACGCGGAATCGAGCGCGATTGCGGCCCGAAATCCGCGCCCCTGCGCATCGAAATTCGAACGTTCCCAAGTTGATGATTGCAACGAGGTCATGGAAGTCGGCTAATTCCGGCTTCCATTGCATTTACGGGGCACGTCGCTGCATGCAGGCGGCGGAGTGGACGAAACGGCTTCACCGATTGATACTGCAATGGCTCGGGACGCTCATCTCAGAGCTCAATACCCTGTTCAGAGCTCAATACCCTGTGTTTTAGTCCGGCTCTGTCGCAGGTCCCGCGGCGAATATGGCAAGGACGACATGTAACGAGATAAACAGACAGGGAGACCGGCGATGTCCATTGCAACACAAAAAACGATGTTGAAGGCAGCCGCGCTCGGGGGCGCCGCAGGACTAGCGCTGACCGCGCACGTGCTAGCGCAGGCGGCGAGTGTGAGTATCGAGAACTTTAAATTCGGCCCCGAAACCATCAGCGCGGCCGCGAACTCGCCGATCACCTGGACCAACAAGGACGGCGCCCCGCATCAGGTGGTGATCGCCTCGAAGTCGCTGAAGACGGCGGTGTTGCAAAAGGACCAGAGCGGACAACTGACGATCGCCGAAACGGGAACTTACGATTACGTCTGCGGCATCCATGCCAGCATGAAGGGCAAGATCGAGATCAAATAGCGGCGGCTGCCAAAATTGTGACCGTCGGCATCGGCCGTGCTGTCGCTTAATGTGCGACGGTGCGGCCGATCGTCATTATCGCAGTAGCAATTGATTAAGTTCCGCCACCCATAAAATGTCGCCAAATAATCGCCACGTAGGCGTGCTGCCTGCGCGCCAAGCCCTCGCCGCCACGGAGAAAGTTCCATGCAGTCGGGAATCGGGTTCCGCAGATATTTTCGCGGTACGGCGATCATGCTTCTCGCCGTCGCCGCAATGTCACCGGTCGCGCCGGGCGTCGCGCAACTTGCGGATCCCGCGGACAAAACCACGCTTCCCGACAATGTGGACTGGAACGCGTTGGTGTTCGACGCAACGACCTTAAACGCGCCGAAAACGCCAGGTGCGCCCGCGCGAAGGAACTTAGACACCGACGCTGCGAACTGGAACCGCACGGAGAAACCCGACGGCTCGGCGGCTGTTAGCGTCAAGCGCACCCTGCCAAGTGCATGGGACTCCAAGGTCGGCGTCGATCTCACGGTTCCACCCACCGATCCCGCGGTCCGTTCGGAAAAACCTGTGACGCCTGCGAGCCCGGACCGCGGCGCGGGCTCTGCCTGGGCCAATGTGGGACTGCCTGGCGCGTCCGTCGAAGCGCGCGTCGAGGCAAAAGACGAACAGGAGAAGCTCGGCACGAAGCTCAGTAAGTCGGTGCCGATCGGCAGCGATTTGTCGGTAACGTTGCAGAACGGCTATTCAATCACCCACGCCGCACCAAGCACGGCGGGAACGGGCGTGCCCGGGAATTCCTTCATCGTTCCGCCGCCGGCCACGACGACGTCGCCTGGGGCAACGGCGCCGGTACCGCCCGGCGGCGCCCAAACTTTTTCCACGGAGCGCGCCGCAAAGTTCAACATCGCGCCCACCGGAACGACTATTTCCGCGGGCACCGCGATGTCGAGCACGGACGAGAAATGGCTGCGCACCTTCGGCGCCGAACAGAAGCTGCTCGGCCCCTTGAGCGTTACCGGCACGGTCAGCGAGACTGCAACAGGCGAGCTCAATAAAAGCTTCACCGCCGGTTTTAAACGGAGCTGGTAAGCGCTAGCGGCGGGTATACGCGCCGCCCGCTATTCGCGTCCTATTTCGTGATCACGCCGACCACAATCCAATTGGATGGATTGACGATCAGGATCTTCCCTCCAGCCGTCACATATTTGTACGTTTCAATTCCAGGAACCGCGGCGGCGACCGGAGCCGGGAAGTCGTGCATCGCGACTTCGGCGGACAATTCGTCCGCCACTGCAAGTCCACTGCCGGCGTCGGGCGACCCCTGTCCGCTGGTCGCGCGTGAATCGTTCGGCGACACCGCGCTCGCGATCATCCGTTTTTGCGCTTCGCTCAGCCCGAGCGTGTGGGCGGTCGTGACCAATTTGTCGTTAGCCGCATTCCGCTCTGAATAAACAGACGGCGTTGTTTGCGGAGAAATCGTTAAGTAGATGCTTGGCTTGTTGTCTGTGTCCGCGGACGCGCCCGGCGTGGCTGCGGCGCTAGGTTCGGCCTTGCCGCCCTGGCCGCTTTTGTCCTGCAAGGCGTCTTTGCCGGACTTGTCGATCGCATCGATCGTCGACGGGTCGATTTTCTTATCCTGCGCGGCGGCATATCCAATTCCACCGAACAGCAGCACGACCGTGCCCATGTAGATTGCGTGACGACTTGCGGTGTTCATCGTGGCCTCCGTGTTTTTCCGGGCTGTATAAGGCAACGCGGTACCGGAGGATTGGGTTCCGTAAATCCCGTCGATGGCCGCATCGGGGTACCGGCCGGTAAACTTTTTCCCCGTTAGAGCGTTGAACCTTTCGACCCACCCCGCGACTCACGATCAGGCAACGCAGCGCTTAGGGGTCAAGTCATGAAAGTTTTTGGCACTTTCGCTGTCACCGTGCTCCTCGCCCTGACGGTCTCAAGTTGGGCCGCGTTCACTCCCGCCAAGACCTGTGGGCCGGCACTGACCATTGAGGACCCGCAGCTGCGGGCCCAATTCGCCACGCTCGATCGTCAGCGCAGTGCCGAATCCGCGGAACTTTGCGTCATGTATCGGGATCTTGTGACGCAGTCCGGCCGCGGGCAGTTTGGCGGCCGATAAGCCTGCCGGCGTTTCCCAAATCCCGCACATGGCCTGTGGCGGATTTGCCAGCCGGTCACATCCGATGATGTCCGCACGCCGGCGGCCACTTGACCGCGACAAGGCGTCGCGGCACCGTCGACCCCATGAAAACGATGAAAATCCGCTCGCAGCGAGGACCGCGCCTCGGCCGTATCGCGTTTGGATTGGCGATGACCGCAGCTGCCTGGGCTATGCCGGCGCAAGCGGCCAATTGGTTCGAGATGAATACCTGGCTCAGCGGGCCGCAATATAGCGGCAAGGTCCCGGCCTGCGACACCACCTTCGCCCTCGGCCTGATCAAGGTGCGGTTCTGGGAGAAGGAATTCACGTTCTGGAAATCCGGCCTGTCCATTGTCGAATTCGACAACATCCAGGAGACCGCCTACCGGCCCTGGGCCGCCAACACCATCCCGCGGCGTTTCTGTAGCGCGACGGCGGTCCTGTCCGACGGCGTTGCCCGCCCGGTGCATTATTCGATCAGCGAGGATACCGGTTTCACCGGCGCCATCTGGGGCGTGGAATGGTGCGTGGTCGGGCTCGACCGCAACTGGGCATACAATCCGCAATGCAAGATGGCTCGGCCTTAAAGGGCGGATTTTCCGCATATATCCCCTCTAGACATGTAGAACGAAACCTGATACAGTGGTTTTGTTCTTATGGGAGAGGGTCATGGCGAAGCCGAAGGGTCCGAATATCCGGGAGTTCCAGAAGCGGTTTCCGACCGAGGAAATCTGCCTCGCGCATCTCAAGGTCGTCCGGTTTGGCGAGCGCCTGACCTGCTTCAAATGCCTCAAGGATGCGACCTATTAC
>JACQTM010000316.1 GCA_016210825.1 Hyphomicrobiales bacterium | reverse complement strand
GCCAAGTGAGCATGTCACTTCTTCGCGCCGACGCGGCCGGTGGTAACTATGCGCAGCAGGATGGTGGCAACGCCGATGCCGGCGATAATCTTCAAGGCGTAAGCCGGCGGCAACAGCGGCGCGATGTCGATCTGCTTGAAGGCGTCGAGCAATTCGGCCGTAACCGAGCCGATAGCGATACTCGAACCGAATACGACAGTGCGCCAGCCTTTGAACTTTGCGCGCAGGTCGGCAAAAGCATGCGGATTGCACCAATAGACCCACGCAACGAGTCCGGCCGTGGTGAGGACGGCAATAACGAGAATGGTAAGGATCATAGGACCTCCTGTTTGCTCCGCGCGTTTGCGCGCGATAGTGCAATCATTGCGACTGCCGCGAGCACGATCACGGCGCCGCCGATGATGAACGCCACGGGATCGTGCGCCGTGGCATAGAGCCATCCGCCGCCGGCAACGATCACTGCACCAGCTGCGCCGTTCTGCGCGTTAGTGTTGACAGGCACATCGGCCTTGCCGCCGGTGGTTTCATCCGCCACGGCAGGATCGAGCGGCGGCAATTTTGCACCCTTCGCCATCGCCAGCGCTGCGCGCCGTACGTCGGCAACGCGCGGTCCCCAGCCGCGGCCGAACACCGGCCAAGTTTTCAGGCGTTTGAGAAAGGCGAGCCGCTCATCGCAAATGGCGGCGACGACGTTCGAAGCGTCCCTACCCCGCAAAGCCGCGAGAACGGTGTCGGTCACGACATAAGAATCGTCCTGGAGATCGAGGACACGACGCAGCACCTTGCCGGCGCGGCCGACCCCGCTGTTCACGCAATAATCGAACGTCGCGTAATCGACACCCGCGGGCAATTCGTCACAACGCAGCGCGTTCCAGTATTTCGACCGGTAGATTGCCTTTGCCTCGGCCAGAGTCATCGCGCGCACATCGGCGGCGGTCGCGCCGGGCTTCACGTATTTGCGGTAATCGTGGATCGTGATGCCATAATTCGTGGGTCCGCCCGGATCGGACGGATGGTTGGTGTAGCCGCCCTCATGCGCAAGCACGCGGCGCAGTGCCTCGTCGTAGCTCGAAGCGGCCATGATCACACGTCGAGCCTGAGCGGCCACTTGCCGTAGTAGTAACGGTAACCGCAAAGCGCCGCGGCCGCGGCGATCACGATCGCCCATCCAAACCAAGCCATGCCAGTCTCCTTGAAAAATGCCGCCGCGGTTTCGTCGCGACGGCATCGGGTTAATTTTGATACTGCTCGCGCTGCGAACCGCGCTTAGGTCGTACGCTTTAGCCGCGCGACCTCGGCGAGCACGCGCGCATGCAGCACCGGGTCGTCGTCGATGCGGATATGCGGCTCATTATGCTTCTCACTGACGAGATCGCCGTCGAAGTCAGATGACGGCTTGAGCTCGCCGCGGCCGACCGGATCGATTTTTTGGTAAAAGCCGATAGCGCGGACAACATTGCCAGGAACCGGCGGCGCGCCGAACCAAGTCGGATCGAACGCGACCAGCAACGGCACCGGCACATCTTCGTCGCTAAGCCGGCCTGCGATCATCAATGCTGCATCACCGCCATAGGAGTGGCCGACGAGGACGATGCGCGCACCCAATTTTGCAGCGCGTATGGCGGCGGCGGCAATCCTTGGCACATTCTCGCAGCGTAAGAATCCATGCGCATGCACGGTGCAAACAGTGCCTGCGGTGTTGAGCTTTGCCGCAAGCGTGTCCATGCCGCGCGAAAAGATCGAGCCCGCGAGTCCGCGAATGGCGAAAGCGCGCAATGTCATGATGTTCATGTCCAGTAGAGATAAACGTCGTGGATCTCGGCATGCCGAGGTCGGCGGGACCGCTGCCGCCGCCTCGCGCGGCTTACGGCCCGGTGAGCAGTTTCCAGCGGCTATCGGCCGCGTCATACCACAGCATCGCCGATTGCTTTGCCGCGAGCGTCACATCCGCGCCGAAGCTGAAGCGGTTGCTGGCGGCCGACGATGCGTTTGCGTCCTTCAACACGATGCCGTTCGACCCGACATTGATAATCGCGACGATCCGCCCGCGTCCGCCGCCCGATAGGCCGGTCAGATTGCGCGTCGCGTCGCTCGATAGCCTCAACACGCTCGCGGCCGAAAGTCCGGCCGGGTTGTAATCGTTCTGATCCGCGGTGATTTGCGAAGGTGAAATATCGCCGGTTAGATAAAAACCGCTGTTGACCTTGACCGATCCCGTCGACTTGTCGAGCAGCAACGCGTCTGTCCAGGTGTTGCCGTCGGCGGTAACCTTGAAGTGAAAGTCGTCGTCGCCCGTAAGGCCGATCTCCGCGCGGGCGGAAAATCCCGTCTGCAACAGAAACGACAGCGTATCGGCCGCCGTCTCTTTGTTGAGCTTGAAACGCAACGCACCATCGCCGCCATCCGCGTCGTAGCGTGCGGTCCACAATGCGTTGTTGAGTTTCGCTGAGAACGGATTGCCCGCATCCGCCGTCGTGCCGATACCGAGTAAATTCATATTATGTAATTCAGTAATTGGGCCGGGAATGTTGAAGGCGGCTTCCCACGCCTCGCCGTTCCAGCCCAGCAACATACCCTCATCGACGACGTAGCAAGTCCAGCCCAGGCGCGGCGGATAAAATGTCCAGGCGCTGTCGGAAAAATTTGCGATCTGATTGTCCTTGCCCACGAACGCGCCGCTGCCGCCCGCCTTGACGAGATAACGGTCGCCATCTGCGGGCGACTGCGGCGGCGCCGACAAATCGCGATCGATCACCGAAAGCATCACCAACGCGTCAAGAACGCGCAGCGCCTCGTTATGCGTAACATGCTTCTGCGCCTGGCTTGCCTCGATGAAAGGCAGGCCAAGATTCGTGGTTGATGTCATGAATGCCTATCAGGGTGTGAGCGTTGCTTCGACCGTGATGCCACGGCCGACTGTTGCGGAGAGCTGAGCAATGCGAAGTGAAAGCTCGGTTTGCGCCAAACCAAAATCAGCGATCTCGTCAGCCGTCGAATACAGCACTGAGGATGCGCCGGCGGAAAGCGTCCGCATGACTGTCGCCCCCGACAGAACGTCGATCTCGTAAGTCTCGAATGCTTCGCCAAGCGGCACTTCGCCCGCGGCCCAGGAATCGCCGTCACGGCGCGTGCGGCGAATCCACGAGATCAAGATGCCACCTGCGGTCCGCTTCGCACGCGGACTGACCGGCGATAGCGGCCGCAAGGCGGTCGCCCGCGGCGTCGCTTCGAGTGCGACCGTGGCGGCGTCGCCATGGTCACGGCCTGCGGCGACGATGCGCAATTGCATCGTACGCTCGAGCGCTTCGAGACCGCGCGCAATCGGAACGACATGCTCATCGAGCAAGACAAATGGGGCACCCGCGAGCAATGGATCGCCCATGGCCCATTCGCTGCCGCCCTGCCCGCGCAAAAATCGTGAAAGCAGGTAAGTTTTATCCGCCACCAGCTCGGCATTGGTAAATTGCATTACTTCCCACGCGCCATCTGGCCGTTGCACGGCCGCGGCATTGGCGCCGCCGAGTACGCGGCTGTCGGAGACCGAGCTCAGCGCGCCGCCATAGAGCCGCACGCGCACGTTATTCACGTAATCCCAGCGGCTCGTTGGGCCGCGCGGCAGCGGATCAAGCGTCTCTCCGACAATGGATGGCGCCAATGCCAGCGCCGCGCGGGTATAAGTCAATCCATCCGCCGAACGCCAGATCGCGACGGGGCCGGGCCAAGGCTCGGCGAAGACGGCAAGGCGCGTGAGCACCGGCGGATCTTCCGCATCGAGCGTCGGCAGATCGAGTAAGAGCGCATGCACAGGGCCAATGGGTGCGGGCAAAGCCGGCGCTTGCCGGCGCGGCGGCGGCAACGAAAGGTCGAAAACTTCGGGATCGATCGAACGCGCTTTCACGGCGCGGTTTTCGGTGTCGACGATTTCACGAATTTCATAAAGGCGGCGCCGCGATTGCACCGATAAGCCAATGACATCGCCAGGTGCGAGCGCGAGTAAACTTGGCGGCAGCATGAATTCCGCGCTCTCGCGGCCGGCCCAGAGATCCTGCAGCCAAACCTCGGCGCGGCGTTCCGCGGCGCTATCGTTCGTCACAATCGCGATGTCGGCGTGCGCGGTTCGCGTGGAGCCGCCAATTAGGCGGCGCGAGGCCGCGGCCGCGCGCCGGTAGTCTGAGCCGGAATCGGAAAAGCCGATTGTTATCTCGCGCGGCAGTTCGGTTTCCTGCGCGCGCACGAGGCGCACTTGCGCGCCGCGATCGGGATAAACCAGATCGTCCTCGGTCAGCTCCGCGACCGGCGCGCCGCCGCGCGGGCGGAACGTGAGTTGGCCCGCCTGCTCCGCGGCGTCGAAGGCATAGATTCGCGCCAGCGGCTCGATCGCCGCGCGCGCCGCCATTGGGCGGTCGATAACGTAGCCTTCCGCGCCTTCCCCCAATGCGGTGGCATTAAAATCATCGATGCTGCTATCGGCCAAAATCGCAGCGACGAGCCCTTCGAGTTGCGATGAGCCAAGCCGGCCGGTGAGCCAATGTCCCGTTTCCCAATTCGGTCCATCGCTCCACGCATCGATCGCCGCCGGAAAAACTGGATAGGGTCGCGCGTCCCAAGTCCACAGATGAATTCCGGACGCGTCGATCATCGGTCCGTCATAGACTGTAGACATTGGATTGAGCGCGCCATCAGTCGGATCGAAAGCCGACAGCAACGTTTCCAGATACCGGTATTGAATCAGATCGTCGCGCCGGCCATTTGAGAAATATGGGAATCCGCCGGTCGATGATTTCGGATCCGGGAAGATGCTCGGCTGGTTCGCGCCCTTGTCCACTGCGGGACAGCCGACTTCCGTGATCCAGATCGGCTTGCTCTGCGGCACCCAACCAGTCGGCGCCGCAAGCTCTTCGCCGCCGACGCGCTCGTAATGGGCATTTGACCAGAAGCTCCAAATGTCTTTGGCGCGGTAGATCCACGGCTTGCCGAGGCCATCGGTGATGTCAGTTCGCGTTTGCGTGGCGCGCGCGTCGTCGTCCACGTAAAACCAGTCGTACGCTTGCCCGCCCGCAAGATTTTCGGCGAGGTAATTGCGATCATAGATCGAACTTGCGTTTGCTCGATCAAGATGATCGGGATTATCCCGCCAATCGGACAAAGGCGCGTAATAGTCGATGCCAATGACGTCGATAGCCGGCGACGCCCACAACGCATCGAGGGGAAAGCGCACTTCGTTGGCGTCGACGACGTGAGCGCCATATTCGGTCCAGTCGGCGCCGTAAGTGATGGTGGTAGTGCTGCCGAGAATTGCTTTGACGTCCGCGGCAAGGCCAGCGAGGGCAGTGACTGCCGGATAAACTCCGGGCGCTGAACGCACGCGCGTCAGCGCCTTTAACTCTGATCCAATAAGGAAGGCATCGACGCCGCCTGCCGACACGGCGAGATTGGCGTAATGCAAAATCATGCGCCGATAGCTCCAATCAAACGGTCCGGTATCGCCAAAAAACGCCTCGATCTGATCCGCTGCCATTGGACTGCCATCCGGCGTGCCCGGTTGTCCCGGCGCCGGATCGCAGGTGATGCGGCCGCGCCACGGGTACGCAGGCTGCGGCATCACACCGGTCCATGGATCGACCAGCGTGTTGTTCGCCGGAATATCCATCATCACGAACGGATAGAGCGTGATTTTCAATCCACGCGACTTTAGTTCGGCAATGAGGTTGACCACGCTTTGATCCGACGGCGTGCCGCCGAACGCGGCGCGGCCATTCGCCGTCGAGACGAGATAGGCATCGGAACGCGTAATGCCCGCGACCGACCAAGTCAGCGGGTGCGTCGATTTCTCGCGATTATCGATACCGGGTTTCAAGCGGCATTCGCCCGCGCGCAAATCGGTGCCAAACCAGGCAACAACGATCGCCACACGTTCAATATTGGGACAGACCGCCTGCAGTTCGTCGAGCGAGGCGATTACGTCCGAAGGCGCGTAGGCGACGTGGCGATTCTCCGGTGCGGATTG
>JACQTM010000326.1 GCA_016210825.1 Hyphomicrobiales bacterium | reverse complement strand
GTCGCGTACGACAATATTAATAAGCCCGATCGGCGCCCACGGTTGCTTTCCCAATTCGGCCAGTAACTGATTGCGGATCGTTTCGTCGGCCGCCGCCGTCGCCCGTGCTTGCTTGGCGACGCTCGCGAGCGCATGCAGCAGGTTCGCGCGGCTGATGATGCCGACGAGCTGCTTTCCGCGCATGACGGGCAAACGCTTGATCCGTAGCTTCTCCATCAACTGTACGATGTCCTCAAGCGGCGTATCCTCATTGGCAGTTGCCGGCTTTCGGGTCATCACCTCTTCAACCTTGCGGCCATGGGCGTGCACATACTCCTCGGCAAGCTTGGCCGTACCGGTGAGGAATTCCAGCCAGCGCGGCCGTCGTCGCTCGGTCTTCGTCTCGACGCGGCGCAGCAGATCGCCTTCGCTGACAATGCCGACGAGCGCACCTTTGGCATCGACGACGGGAAGACCGCTGATCCTGTTTTGCAGCAACAGGCGCACGGCTTGCAGGATCGTCGCGTCAGGCTCGATTGTGATGACACGTGGGGTCATGACATCCTTGGCCTTCATGGGAGCTCTCCATCGCAGATTTTTTGAAAGTTTAACTGGCGCGATGCGATAGTGAATTGAGGCACATCAATTCGGAAGGCCGCGCGTTCGGACCGGCTCGTTGTCGGGCGGAGTATTTCCGAATGATTTCCGGCGTATGGCGCCGCGGATTTCTGCGGCGGCGCGCGGCCGCACGGCATGCCTCGACGCGCAACCCGTCGCTGAATTCACCAACTGGATTTAAGGCGGTCGAGGGGCTTCTACCCCGCGACGCGGCCGATCAGGTTCACCGCATCCTCGATACGCTTGGCGTCGGCGTCCCAGAATTTCTGGAAGTCGGGCTGATCGAGGTATTCGAGCTCCTGGCCGAGTTTGTCGAGCGCCGCTTTGAACTGCTCGGAATGCGCGGCCTTGTCGACGGCCTTGCGGAGGAAGGTGACGATCGGTTCCGGCGTGCCTTTCGGCGCGAATAGACCAACCCATAGGTAGAATTCAAGGTCGTAGCCAAGCTCCTTCAACGTCGGTACATCGGGCAGCGCTTTCGATCGGCGCGAGCTGAATATTCCCAACGGACGCACCTTGCCGGCTCTGATCTGCGAATTGGCGATCGCGCCCGGCGAGACGAAAAAATTCGCGTTGTTCCCGAGCACGGCGGTCACCGCAGGCCCGCCGCCGCTGGTCGGAAGGTGCCGGAACTTAAGGCCGCCTGCGGTTTTCGCGAACAGCACGGTTGGCAGGTGCGAGGCGCCATACAATCCCGACGAGCTGAATACGATTTCATCCGGCCGCTTCTTGGCGTCGTCGACAAGATCCTTTAACGATTTCCACGGCGTCTGGTCGTTGACGATAAGCACCATCGGGTCGGCATTGATGCGCGCAATTGGAATGAAGTCGGCGCGTGTGAACTTCGGTTGGCGCCCAAACAGCTTATCCACCTCGGCAAAGCCGGAAATGGAAACGATGTGGAGAAGCAAGGTGTACCCATCGGGCTTGGCATTGGCGGCAACTTGCGCACCGACCGCACCCGCCGCGCCGGCCTTGGTCTCAATCACCACCGGCTGCTTGACGATCTGCTCGAGGACGGTGACCAGCGGCCGGCCAACGAGGTCGTTGGCGCCACCGGGCGGGAATGGATTGATGATGGTGATCGGGCGCGATGGATAGGCATCCTCGGCACGCAATGGCCGCGCAATCAGTGCCGCAGCCGAAGCCGCCGAGCCAATGACGAAGTGGCGTCTGTCCACAGTATCCTCCCCTGGCTTGCCCGGCGATGTCGTTCCCCAATTGCCTCTCTATAATGACGTTGGTGCCGCGGCTTCCGCCGTCACCGTGCTGCCGAGCGAACAGGTGACGCTGCTTTGGCCGGCAAACCCGACGGCTGTCAGTCCAAATTCAGCGTATCCGTTTTCTGAAGTTCTTGGTAGCCGGGCCGCACCCATTACGCCTTCAACACGTTCGGGATAGCCGCCGATATCGCGCCGCCACCGAGGATCGTGTCCTGGGAAGCGCGCGGGATCGCGAGTGCGCGCACCTGGCGAACGCAATCGAGTGTTCCCATGTCGAAGGGATAGTCGCTACCAAGCAAGACCCGCGATGCGCCTACAAAATGAACGAGAAATTCCAGGGATGATTTCGAATGCAGGATGGTGTCGAAACAAAACCGGTTGAGTGCTTCCTGCGGTGAATGCGGTAAATTCGCCTTCGGCTCGTTGCGCACCTTCCAACCATGCGTCCAGCGGCCGGCCTGGTAAGGAACGAATCCGCCGCCGTGAGCGAGGCAAAATCTCAAGGATGGATGACGCTCGAGCACGCCGCCGAACACAAGCGAGGCGGCCGCGATCGTTGTATCGAGCGGATTGCCGACCAGATTGACGAGGTAATAAGAGCGCATGCGATCGGCGCCGGCGACCTTAATCGGGTGAATGAGAATGAAAGCGTCGACTTCGGCGGCCGCGCGCCAAAAGGGCTCAAGCGCCGGATCGTCGAGGTTTTTGCCGTCGATATTCGATCCGATCAATGCGCCGCGCATGCCGAGCGAACGGACGGCGCGGCGCAGTTCGTTCGCCGCAAGCTCCGGCGCCTGCATCGGCACGGTCGCGATCCCCATGAACCGGTCGGGATGATCGGCGACGAGCCGCGCGATCTGATCATTCTGGATTTGCGCGCAGGTGGTGGCAATCTGCGGGTCCTGACCGTAAAGGAATGTTTGCGGCGTAACTGATAAGACCTGAACATCGATCTCAGCCGCGTCCATGTCCCTCAAGCGCCGTTCGAGATCCCAAGCGCCGCGCGGGAACGGCCGGTAAGGCGTGCCCGCCACTTCCAGCACTGAGTCGTCCGAATCGACCTCCGTCAGGCGCGGGGCGATCTTCGGCGCTTCGCGTTGCAGCATGCCGATGGTGTCGAGTGAAAGGATGTGTGCGTGAACGTCGATCGTGCGGACTTTATGCATTTCACGTTCCTGTTCGTCCTCCACTCAGCGGTCCGATATCGCAATGGTCGTGCAATTAGTCGACGGCGCCGCACCTCATGCAGCGGATTCGATCCCGCCATTCCTTGGAACGAAAATTGTCTTCACGAAATCGCGAGCACCGTTGCCGACACCAACACGGTTAACGTCTCATTAACTGTCTCAGAATACACAGTTTTCACTGCGTAATTTGATCAATGTGTTCGTTTTTCACCACTCAAGCGAATCTGGGGGCTGCCACATGGACTCGAAGTTCCATTCGAAGATGAATCGCCGCGCATTCGTCACCGGTATGACCGTGACGGGCGCAGCAATTATCCTGCCGCGTCAAGCGATCGCCGAGACCGGGGTCTCGGCCGGTAAGATTTTGCTCGGTCAGGCGGCTGTCTTCGAAGGTCCGGCAAGCGCGCTGGGCCTCGGCATGCGAACCGGCATCACCGCGGCCTTCACTGAGGCGAATGCGAAAGGCGGCGTCAAAGGCCGCAAGCTCGAGCTTGTCACGCGCGACGACGGTTACGAACCCACCAAATCGATCGAGGCGACCAAGGCGCTCATTGGCCAGGGCGTATTCGCGCTGGTGGGGCCGGTCGGCACGCCGACGGCATTGGCGGCGCTTCCGGTTGCGAAAGAAGCCCAAATCCCGATGGTCGGTCCGTTCACCGGCGCGGAAGGATTGCGCAATCCCCATCAACCGCTCGTGGTCAATGTACGCGCGTCGTATTTCCAGGAAACGGAAATGATGGTCGAGCGTCTGACCAAGGATAAGGGATTTAGCAAGATTGCGATCCTGTATCAGGACGATGCCTTCGGCCAAGCCGGCCTCGCGGGCACGCGCCGCGCAATGGACAAGCGCAGCATGAAGCTCGTTGCGGAAGCAACATTTGAGCGCAACACCGTCGCCGTTCGCAGCGCGCTGCTGGAAATCCGTAAGGCCGAGCCGGACGCCGTGATCATGATCGGCCCCTACAAGCCATGCGCCGAATTCATCAAGATCGCGCGCACGATCAAGTTCGCACCGACATTCGTCAACATCTCGTTCGTCGGCAGCGATGCGCTGGCGAAGGAGCTTGGCGATGCCGGCGCCGGCGTCGTCGTGACCCAGGTCGTGCCGTTCCCGTCCGACGCGTCGATCCCCGTGGTCGCGGCGTATCACAAGGCGCTCAAAGTGTCGGAGCCGAACGCCCAGCCAGGTTTTGTCTCGCTCGAAGGCTACCTGGTCGGCCGCACCGTCATCGCCGCGCTGGAAAAGATCGAAGGCGAGCCGACGCGCAAGACATTCATGGAGAAGCTGAGTTCATCGAACTACGATCTCGGCGGTTTCAAACTGTCGTTCGCGCCCAACAGCAATCAGGGCTCCAACACAGTGTTCCTGACCGTGCTTGACGCATCCGGCAAATTCAAACCCGTCGGCAAGCTTACCTGACCGGCACGCGTGCCTGCGCGGGAGATCGCTATGTTTCGCCTCGACATCATCAAGCGTGCCGGAATCGGCACTCAGGTTTATGGGGTAATCGGTGCCATTGTCACCTTGACCGTGGCGGCTTCGGTTCTGGCATCGTTGTCGTTCAAGCGCGTCGATTACACCATTCACAGCCTTGTCGACGAGCGTTACCCGGTCGTGGAAAAGTCGCTCAATCTCGCGCAGGCTGCGACTGAAGCCGTTGCCGTCGCGCCGAAGCTTGCCGATGCAACCACGGAAACGGAACGGGCCGCAATCATGGCCCGTCTCGGCGAGTCGGATAAGCGAATGCGTTCGCTCATCGACGACTTGGCACGCTATGGCGCAATCGATCAACCCGACTTTATCGCCAAGATTGACCGGCTCAACGGCGCAATTGGTCAGGCTAATACCGGCGCGTTGCAGCGGATTGCGATCGAATCCGAAAAAGCAAAACGTGCAGCGGAATTGACGAAAGCGAACGATGCCTTCAACGAGGCGCTCGTCTCCGTGGTCGACGAGGCGCAATTCAACCTGCTCATCGGGCTTGAGACCGCCGCCGACGGTAAAGGCGCCGACACGTTGAAGGCGACGCTCAAGCAGCTCTCCGATCAGGAGCTTGCCACGTATGGGGCAGCGCTCACACTCCAAGCCGAAGTCAATCAGGTTTTCGGCCTGCTGCGCGAAATTCTCGTGCTTGATCGTCGCGAATTGCTGGTGCCCGCGTCGGACCGGTTCCGTGCTTTGTCGCAACGCGCCACGAAGGCGCTACAGGCATCCGAGAAGGTTGCCGCCAACAAAAAACGCCGCCAGGTCACGGAAGCAGCACTCGCTTTCGGAAGCGGCGATGGCGGCCTGCTCAAGCTCCGGGAACGCGACTTCGAAAATCGCGCGGTTCTCGCCAAAAGCCTCGCCGCCGCCACCGAGGCCGCGACCGGGCTACATGGCGATATCGACCGCGTCGTCGTCGAGGCGCGGACCGCGGCGCAGGACGCAAGGCGCTCGACAGAGTCGCTGATCCTCAACAGCAGCATCTGGCTAATGCTGATCGGTGCTGCGAGCGTCATCGCCGCCGGCGCGATCGCATTTTTCTATGTTCGCCCCTACATCGTCGCGCGCCTAAAGCGGCTATGGACGGCGACCGGTGCGATAGCGGACGGCAAGCTCGACACCGAGGTCGACACGCGCGGCAGCGATGAAATCGCCGGGCTTGCGCGTTCGGTTCAGCTGTTCAGGGACAATGTCGTTGCCCTCAGAGCCGCGGAAGCGCAGGCCGCAGAGCAGCAGCGCGCGACAGAGGAAGAACGCAACCGCAACGAAAGCGTCCGCATGGCCGCGGCACGCGACGTGCAATCCATCGTCAATGCGCTTGGCGCGGCACTCGATAGCCTGGCGAAGGGCGATCTCACGCATCATCTGACCGAGGACTTTGCGGACGAATACAAGAAAGTTCAGGACGATTTCAACGCCGCCATCGGTCAGTTGCGCAAGACGATCAGCGCGATTGCGAACGCAACGCGCGTGGTCGCCCATTCCGCGGCTGAGATTTCGTCGAGCACCAGCTATATCTCGGAGCATACGGAGAAGCAGGCCGCGAACCTCGAAGAGACCACAGCCTCGATGCGGGAGATTTCGGCGACGGTGAAGAAAAACGCCGAGAACGCGAAACAGGCCAACCAGTTCGCCAATGGCATGCGCGAGGCGGCGGATCGCGGCGGCGACGTCGTCGCCAACGCGGTCAAGGCCATGGCCCGCATCGAGGATTCGTCGCGCAAGATCTCCGATATCATCGGTCTGATCGACGAGATTGCGTTCCAGACCAACCTTCTCGCCCTCAACGCCGGCGTCGAGGCGGCGCGCGCCGGCGACGCGGGTCGCGGCTTCGCGGTCGTCGCCGCCGAGGTGCGCAATCTTGCGCAGCGTTCCTCGCAAGCCGCAAAGGACATCAAGGATTTGATCATCAACAGCTCGGGTCAAGTCGAGGAAGGCGTCAAGCTCGTCAACCGCGCTGGTACATCGTTGAGCGAAATTGTGGACGCGATCAAACGGGTCGCCGAGATCGTCTCGCAAATTGCGGTCGCCAGCGCCGAACAATCGAGCGGTCTCGATCAGATCAACATCGCGCTCGCGCAAATGGACAAGATCACGAAGGAAAGCTCGACCCTGGCCGAGCAAACCGCGGCGGCTGCGCAAGCGCTCGAGCACCAGTCGCACGAAATGGCCGAACGGGTCAGCTTGTTCGAACTCGACGAGCGCGAGGCCGAGACGGAGCAAACGGCTGCGGAAAGTTTTGACGAAGATACTACGTACGAGCAGCAGCGGCGCGCCGGGGCGGCATAAGATTCCGACCGCGCGAAACCTCCGGTTTCCGAGGCCGGCGATTGCCGCCGCCGGCCGAGCGCAGCCGGCGTGACACGATGAGTGGCGGATGTCGTGCTTCGTTTACATGCTCGGCAGCACCGGCAAGGGCGGATACCGCACGTATGTCGGCTGGACGCTCGATCTAAATCGCCGTATTGCGCAGCATAACGCGGGCAATGGCGCACGCGCGACGCGCGGGCGCGTTTGGACATTGCTCTATAGCGAGCGGCACCGGACACGGCGCGCGGCGATGCGCCGTGAGTGGCATCTCAAGCGCGACCGTCGATTGCGAAAGCAGCTCGCGCAACGCGCCTGATATCGGAACCGCGATTGCGGCTAGCCGGGAGCGTTGGCTTCCGCACCCGATTCGATGCTCAAATCAAGATTAATAATAGGTGGCGTTGGAGAATCGCGGCCGGGGAGGGACTCAAATTCTGATTAAATGCAAGAATTGATCTTATTTCGCCCCGCAAGCAGCCTTCGTTCATGGACGACGAGGCGATTCTCCTTCGTGCCGAAACGAACGCGGTCGCGGCTTCGCAGCGATGGCTCGCGCGCGCGGTACAGGCGCGCAGAATAGCGGCGACGCTGCCGGCAAAGGATGCCGCGATAATCGAGGTGTATGCGCGAGATTGCGAAGCCGAAGCATGCCGCGCGTTTGAGCGCGCACCGGTGCAGCCAATCGCCGCCTAGCGTCCCCAATCTTTACGCGCCAAAAGGACGTGTCGATCTGCCGCTTGTCGCAGCTCAGATATTGGTGAAAAGCAACGGCAGCGGGGCGTTCGCTCTACGTCTGCATTACGCCGATTTTGTTGCAAAAAGAATTTTCGCATCCCGACGCGCAACATTGATTCAAGAAATCGATCTGTCGCGCAAGATTGATTCAAGC
>JACQTM010000314.1 GCA_016210825.1 Hyphomicrobiales bacterium | reverse complement strand
CATTTTCACGACCGCGCGCGGCGCGCGGGCGGCATTGCTCGCCCGCATGGGCGAGGGGGCCTACAAGGGGCTCTATTCCGTCATCGCCTTTGCCGGCGTGCTGCTGATTGCTTACGGTTTTGCACGCTACCGCGCTAATGAATGGATCAATGTTTGGCTGCCACCGGTATGGACGCGTCACATCGCGGTGGCGCTGGTCTTTCCGGCGATCATCTGCATCGTCGCGGCGTATATTCCAGGCAACATTAAGCGCGTGCTCAAGCATCCGATGCTGGTTGGCGTGAAGCTTTGGGCGGTTGCGCACTTGATCGCCAACGGCGACATTGGATCGATTATTCTCTTCGGCTCAATCCTCGCATGGGCGGTGTATGACCGCATTGCGCTTAAGCGCCGGCCGGAAGCGCCGTCGCGCGTGCCCTATGGCGGTTGGGCGAGCGACGGCATCACTGTCGTCATCGGCACTTTTCTCTATCTCGCGCTGGCGCTGCTGTTCCATCCGATCGTCATCGGCGTTTCGGTCTTCGGTGCAGGTGCATAAGCGATGTCCGCGCAGCAAGAACAGCGGCGGCTGACCGCGCCCGATATTCGCGCCCGCAAGGGCGGGGAGCCGATTGTTTCGCTCACCTCCTATCACGCGCATACCGCGCGCCTCGTCGATCAATATTGCGATGTCATCCTGGTCGGCGACTCGCTTGGCATGGTGATGCACGGCCTGGAAACGACCGTGCCGGTCACTCTCGACATGATGATCCTGCAGGGGCACGCAGTGATGCGCGGCTCCAAGCACGCGCTGATCGTCGTCGACATGCCATTCGGCTCCTATGAAGCATCCAGGGAACAAGCCTTCGCCAGCGCCGCGCGAGTGATGAAGGAGACCGGCTGCGGCGCCATCAAGCTCGAAGGCGGCACGCGCATGGCCGAGACCATCCGCTTCCTCGTCGAGCGCGGCGTGCCGGTGATGGGGCATGTGGGCTTAACACCGCAATCGATCAACACGATCGGCTCGTTCCGCGCACAGGGCCGGGAGGAGAAGGATTGGGGACCGATCGAAGCGGATGCGCGTGCGGTGGCCGACGCCGGCGCTTTCTCGGTCGTGATCGAAGCGGTGGCCGAGCCGCTGGCGCGCCGCATCACCGGGCAGGTCGCGGTGCCGACCATCGGCATCGGCGCGAGCCCGGCCTGCGACGGTCAAATCCTCGTGCTCGAGGACATGCTCGGCCTCTCCCCGCGCGTGCCGAAATTCGTGCGCCGCTACGGCGATCTCGGTCCGGGCATCGAGGCGGCGATCAAGGGCTATGCTGCCGATGTGCGAAAGCGCGCATTTCCGGGGCCGGAGCACGTCTATGGCATGCGCGGGAAAAGTTGAGCGCGATTACCCTTAACGATTTCGGCGGCCAGCCTTTGCCTTGGGGGCGCCACATCGCTAGGTTACGCGCCGTTCGCATGGCCGAAGGCTGAGCTTGGCCGCACATGCTACCCGTCAGGAGACATTCGTGTCCGATCCAATTTTCCAAGAAGTGGACGAGGAAGTCCGCCGCGAACAGCTCAAGAAGCTGTGGGAGCGCCACGGCCATCTCGCCATTGCGGTTGCGGTGCTCATCGTCGCCGGGATCGGCGGTTGGCGGGGCTACGATTGGTGGTTATCAAAGAAGGCGGCCGAGACCGGAATAACCTTCGAAGCCGCGGCGGCGCTGTCCGAAGAAGGTAAGCACGCCGAAGCGGAAGCCGCTTTCGCCAAGATCGCGGCAGAGGCGCCGGCCGGATACCGCTTGCTCGCGCGGTTTCGCGAGGCGGCTGAACTCGCCGGCCGCGACCGCAAAGCCGCAATAGAAGCCTACGACACACTCGCGGCCGATTCCGGATTGGGCCGCCTATTCCAGGATCTCGCGGCGGTGCGCGCGGCTTACCTGCTGGCGGATACCGCATCCTATAGCGAGATGTTAAAACGCCTTGAACCGCTGACGGCGGCAGGGCGGCCGTATCGTTACGCCGCACGCGAATTGCTGGCGGTCTCAGCCTGGCGCACCCGCGATTTCGATTCCGTGCGCCGCTGGTCGGAATTGATCCTGACCGATGTGCAAGCGCCATCCTCGATGCGCGCGCGCGTCGAAACGTTGATGGCGCTCGTCCCGGCGAGAGGCAAGGGTTGAGCGCAATGCGTATCCTTGGATGCATGAGGCTCGCCGCCGCTGGTCTCGCCATCGGCTTTTCGCTGGCGGCATGCGAGACCTTCGATCCGGAAAAACTCACCGATTGGCTCGCCACGTCGAAGAAGCCGCTGCCGGGGGAGTGCAAGCCGGTCTTTCCCGAAGGCGTGCCTGGCGTGTCGCAGGGTGTACCGCCGGAACTCATCAAGGGCAGTCAGCCGTTGCCCGACGCGCAGCCGCCGGCGGTCGTGACCGCGAAGCCCGAAGCTGAGGATCAACCGGCTGAGAAACCAAAGCCGAAACCGAAGCCGAAGAAAACCGTTCAGCAGACGCAACCGGCTGCGAGTCCGCCCGCCGCACAGACCGCACCGTGGCCGGCGCCGCAGACCCAGCCCGCGCCGTCGCCCTGGCCGTCGGCGCCGCGCTAGATCGGTGTCGTGCGATTGGCGGCACGACGCCAAAGCGCGTATCTAGTCGCGCATCATGGGCTTCACCGTCGCCATTATCGGCCGGCCGAATGTCGGCAAATCGACGCTGTTTAACCGTC
Organism: Hyphomicrobiales bacterium; assembly: GCA_016210825.1. GTDB lineage: Bacteria > Pseudomonadota > Alphaproteobacteria > Rhizobiales > Xanthobacteraceae > JACQTM01. Next base: position 2,350 of record JACQTM010000314.1, on the reverse strand, counting down.
TCGTGGGGAAACGGCTGGCGCTCGTCGACGACCTGCCCGGCGTCACGCGCGACCGCCGCGAGGGCGCGGCGCGGCTTGGCGATCTATCGTTCACGGTTATCGACACCGCGGGCCTTGATGAGGCCGTTCGTGCCAGCTTGTCCGCACGCATGCAGGAGCAGACGAAGGCTGCGATCGCCGCGGCCGATGCCGTCTTGTTTTTGATCGATGCGCGCGCGGGGGTCTTGCCTGCGGACCGTACTTTCGCCGATTTGGTGCGTAAGTCGGGCAAACCCGCGATTGTCGTTGCCAACAAAGCCGAGAGTGCCGTGGGCGAAATGGGCGCGCTCGAAGCATATGAGCTGGGCATGGGTGTGCCGGTCGTGATTTCGGCCGAGCATGGCGAGGGCATGGCCGATCTTTACGACGCCTTGCGCGTCGCGTTGCCGGATGAGACCAATCGCCCGAGTGTCGACATCGATGAGGACCCGCGTGACGAAACGCGCCCCATTCGCATTGCGGTGGTTGGCCGGCCGAATTCCGGAAAGTCGACGTTGATCAATCACCTGCTCGGTGAGGAACGCCTGCTCACGGGACCGGAAGCGGGCATCACCCGCGATGCGATTGCCGTCGAGCTTAACTGGGGCGGCCGCCGTTTCCGCGTGCACGATACGGCTGGATTGCGCAAGCGCGCCAAAGTGGACGAGAAGCTCGAAAAGTTATCCGTTGCCGATGCGCTCAACGCCGTGCGCTTCGCCGAAGTCGTGGTGCTGCTCATGGACGTGGAGCATCCGTTCGAGGATCAGGATCTACGCATCGCCGACCTGATCGAGCGCGAGGGCCGCGCCGTCGTCATTGCCATGAACAAGTGGGACTTGAAGGAGAAGACGCCGGGCGCCATCGGAAAATTGCGTGCGGAGGCCGGCCATTGGCTGCCGCAACTCAAGGGCGTTCCTGTCATTGCCGTCTCCGGGTTGACCGGCGAGGGCCTCGAGCGCCTGATGCAGGCGGTGATGCAAGCGCATGCGATTTGGAACAAACGTGTCCCTACGGCCGCGCTCAACCGCTGGTTCGAGGAGGCGGTTTCGGCGCATCCGCCGCCCGCGGTATCCGGACGCCGGCTCAAACTCAACTACATCACCCAGCCGAAAACGCGGCCGCCGAGCTTTGTCGTGTTCTGCACCCGCGCCGACGCGTTGCCGGAGGCGTACAAGCGCTATCTCGTCAACGGCCTGCGCGAGAACTTCGATCTTCCCGGCACGCCGGTAAGGATCACACTGCGCGAGAAGATTAATCCCTATGCTGGGCGCAAGCGCGTGAAGCGCTAGAGTCTGATCCATCTTGTTTGAAGCGCTACGTTGGACATCATTCGGCTTCATCCTTCGAGACGCGACCCTTCGGGCAGATCCTCAAGATGAGGTCGGATGCGATTCAATTGAAGTGGATCAGACTCTAGGGCAGGTATCATCCACGCGGTGTGAATTCGATGAATTTCCCCGATGGGCAATCGTAGAGTTTTCCGTTTTCCCGGCAATCGGGAAGGCACAGCGCGACGATCTTTTCGGCGACCTGTTCGGGTGTCTTCAGCGTCGCCGGGTCTTCGCCGGGCATCGCGGCCGCACGCATACGCGTGCGCGTCGGCCCCGGATTGATCAAATTGACGCGGACCCTGGTTTTGGCGTTCTCGGCCGCATAGGTGCGCGCGAGGATTTCCAGCGCCGCCTTGGAGACGGCATATGGCCCCCAATAGGCCTTCGCGCTCGCCGCCGCACCCGAGGTTAGGAACACCGCGCGGCCGGCGTCCGACATTTGCAGCAGCGGGTCCATGCAACGAATAAGCTGCCAATTAGCGGTGACGTTGATCGCGATCACATCGTCCCAGGCTTTCGGCTCGACGTGAGAGAGCGGCGAGAGCGAGCCGAGAATGCCGGCATTGCCGACAAGAATGTCGAGGCGCTTGTAACGTTCGTTGAGCACGGCGCCGAGGCGGGCGATGCCCTCGGAATCTTTCACATCCAGCGGCACCAGCGTCGCCGCGCCACCCGCCGCACGAATCTTATCGTCGAGCTCCTCCAACCCGCCGACCGTGCGCGCCACCGCGACAACATGGGCACCAGCGTGCGCGAGGGCGAACGCGGTCGCGGCGCCGATGCCGCGCGAAGCACCGGTGACGAGCGCGATGCGGGAGGCGAGGGGTTTGGGCATGCGGGCCTTCTGTCTGTCACTTTTAGTTATCACAGGCGCATGCCACGAGCGCGCTTTCCCTTCCCTCGATGGGGAGGGTCGTCCGCCGACCTGCCTTCGCCGAAGCGAAGCCGCTTCGGCTTCGCGCAGGCAGGAGCTCGCGTAGCGAGCGAAGGCGTGACGGGGT
>JACQTM010000044.1 GCA_016210825.1 Hyphomicrobiales bacterium | reverse complement strand
CCCTCATAGGGACTTGTTTCTAGCGAGCGCAAAGTCTTATAAGGACAAGGGGGTGGAAAAAGGACAATAAGGAGGTAAAAGGAAGAAAATGGAAGTGACTGCGCAGGAGCCAACAACCGAGCGACGACTTGAAGAAAGAACTGGTGGCATGGGTCCGCAAGGAGATCGGCGCCATCGCATCGCCTGATTTGTTGCCATTCGCCCCCAATCTGCCGAAGACGCGCTCCGGCAAGATCATGCGCCGCATTCTGCGGAAGATCGCCGAGGATGAATACGGAAACCTCGGCGATACCTCGACGCTCGCCGACCCGGCGGTCGTGGATGATCTCGTCAACAATCGGCAAAATCGTAAATCGGCCTGATTGCCAAACGGCAACTGCCCGTCAATAAAAGTTAAGCGCGCCCGACGTGGCGCGCTTTCCATTTTCAATTCGGGTTTACGCTAATTTCCATTCGCGCTTGGGAAGCGCAATCATCCGCGTTATCTTAATTGTCGTTTTCACAACCGCGTACGGAGTTTTGCGTGCTTGTAGTTCTTCGTTGGCTTGTGGCGGCAATTTTAGTCTTCGGCGCGTCCGCTCATGCCGCACCTTTATCGGTTGGCCGCGAGGTGGTTCGCTTCGACGGCTTTGCGCCGGGGACCATCGTCGTCAAAACAAAGGAGCGCAGGCTCTATTTCATTCTCGGCGAGGGCCGAGCATTGCGCTATCCAGTTGGCGTCGGTAAGGCAGGCAAGCAATGGGCCGGCACGTCCACGATCGACGGCAAATACCGTAACCCGGATTGGGCGCCGCCGCGCGAAGTCAGGCGCGATAATCCAAACCTTCCTGACGTAATCCCTGGCGGCTCGCCGCGAAATCCCATGGGCGTCGCCGCACTGACGCTGAGCGGCGGCGAGTATGCGATTCATGGCACCAATGCCCCGGCCTCAATCGGCGGTTTCGTATCCTACGGCTGCATACGCATGCATAACGAGGACGTTGTCGATCTTTTCAATCGCGTACATGTAGGGACACAGGTCGTCGTCACGCGCTGAGCACGGCGCGCAATGGAATTAAGGGCACCAGGATCTACGCCGTCCACCGGAATAGCGCCGTGCCATTTCGGACTTGAGCATCACGTCCGCGATGTTTGGCGTTGCACGCGTCGCTGCGTCCGCAACAACACGGCCGCCATATTTGTCGAAGGTGACGTTGGAGATCGTCACGCCGCCTTCGCCGAGTATTGCCTTGAGCGTTTCGCGCGACTCGATCGCCTTGGCATATTCCTCCGCACATCGCGCCTTCAATTCGGGGGTGTCGATGCCGCGTAATCGCACTTTGGTCGTGACATCGATGCCAGGCCAAATGCGGACGCGCGCCTCGAAGGTATCGCCATCAAGGATTTTCAACACTTCGGCCGGATGACCGCCAATGGGTTGCAGCATCGCCGCCATATTGTCCGGGGCCTGCAGCCGCAACGTCGCCGATGCCGCGCTACGGTCTGCAATGTTCGGGCCGAACGTGGCACCCATTGCAAGTCCGATGGCAAACGCCGCGGCGGTAAGCAATAGTTGCAGACCATTCCGGCCGGAAAATGATCTTATCGATAGGACCATGATCCTAAACTGCCTGAGTCGCAGCCAAGAAATCAAGGACAATCTGTGGTTGTAAAATACAATTATAGGCATCGAAAAATGACGCGCGCTTGGCTTGGCTGAAGCGTACGGGATGTGTGAAAGCTGAGCGCGTGCCTGCAAAGCCCGGCAAAAGTAGCGATCAGCCAGTTCCCGGCCTATTGCCGCGCCGGGTTGCCGCGGAGATTCTCGATGCCGTGCTACGCCACCGGCGTCCGCTCGATGAGCAGTTCGACGGAGTAAAAGCACATCCAGACCTTGCCGGCCTTGAGGACCGCGACCGCGCGCTCACCCGGCGGCTGGTGGCAACAGTGCTGCGGCGGCTCGGAACGCTGCGTCAACTTATCGGCGCGATGCTTGAGCGCGGATTTCCCGCCGACGCGCCAAGGGTCGAAACCGCGCTGCTGATCGGTGCGGCGCAAATTCATTTGCTCGACGTGCCAAACCACGCCGCCGTGGATCTCGCCGTACGTCTTGTTCAGGCCGATCGCAAGGCGGCACACTATGCCGGACTGGTCAATGCGGTGTTGCGGCGTGTCGCACGCGAGGGCGCGGGGCTGATCGCGCACGAGGATTCATGGCGACTCGATACGCCCCATTGGCTGTTGCAGCGCTGGATTGCGGCCTATGGCGAGGCCACAGCGCGCGCCATCACGAGTGCGCATGCTAATGAGCCTGCGCTCGACTTGTCGGTGAAGGCCGACTCGCAAGTCTGGGCGGATCGGTTCGGCGGCCGCGTTCTACCGACTGGAAGCGTGCGGCTCCTCGCACACGGATCAATCTCATCGTTGCCAGGTTATGCGGACGGTGCCTGGTGGGTCCAGGACGCGGCGGCTGCATTGCCGGCGCGGCTGCTTGGCGATATACGCGGACGCCGCGTGGCCGATCTATGCGCGGCGCCGGGCGGCAAGACAGCGCAGCTCGCCCTGATCGGCGCACACGTCACCGCAGTGGACCGCTCGGAGTTTCGTCTCGCGCGGCTGCGCGAAAACATGACGCGGCTCAAACTGAATGCGACAACGGTCGTCGCGGACATTGCCGCGTGGGAGGCCGAACCATTCGACGCCGTGTTACTGGATGCCCCTTGCTCATCGACCGGGACCATCCGCCGGCATCCCGACATTCCCTGGGTGAAACGCGAGGCCGATATCGGCAAGCTGATACCGGTCCAACAACGTCTGCTCGATCGTGCCGTCGATTTAACCAAACCCGGCGGGACGCTCGTGTACTGCACGTGCTCGCTCGAGCCAGAAGAATGCGAACAAGCAATCGGCGCGCTACTCGCGCGGGACCATCGCGTACGCCGTCAACCGCTCGTCGCGAACGATGTATCCGGCCTGGCGGAATGCATCACCGTCCTGGGCGATTTGCGCACGCTACCCTGCCAATTGGGCGACCCCGATTCGCGCTGGAGCGGCCTTGATGGCTTCTATGCCGCGCGCATGCTGAGGATTTGAGGCGTAAAGCGTAGCGATCCGAGGTTCGGTTGGCCCCCAGCCCAACGCTCCGCTATACCTTCGTTGGAAAGCGGGACGCCGGTCGCCCGCCGTATTGGAAGAGGCAAGCGCGTCGATGTCGCGCGTTTCGATCGTCGAGCGTGCCAAGCTTACTCTGCTGTTGGCGCGCCGCTGGCGTCGCAATCTCCTCGGCCGCCTGAACGCACATCCGCTGATCCGCTGGCGTTTTTTTTCCGCCAAGATCGACCGGCTTGTCATCGCCCCTCAGGACTTGCGCACTGCGGATTCCACGCGCGCGACTGAAATATATTCCGGCCGCTTCGCGTTCGCCGGCAAGATCGTCGTCTGCGACGGACGCTCGCCCTTCGAAATCGCGCCGCCCTCCGATGAATGGGCGATCCGATTGCTTGGTTTCGGCTGGCTGCGGCATTTGCGCGCCGCCGAATCGGGAATTACCCGCGCCAATTCGCGCGCGCTTGTGGACGAATGGATAACCCTGCAGGGCTCATGGCACGCGCTCGCCTGGCGGCCCGATATTCTGTCGCGCCGGGTGATTTCATGGCTCACCCAGGCTCCCTTGATCCTGCACGACACCGACGTGCGATTCTATCGTCGATTTCTGCGCAACCTCGCGCGTCAGGTTCGGTTCCTGCGTTACGTGGCTGCCGAATCCCGCGAAGGGTTACCAAGGTTGACCGCGATGATTGCCCTTGCCTATGCAGCCTTATGCATGGCGGGACAAACACGATATCTGCGCAATGCCAGCAAGCACTTGTCCGAGGAATTGGTGCGGCAGATTCTTCCCGACGGCGGCCATATAAGCCGCAACCCCGGCACATTGATCGAATTGCTCGCCGATCTCCTTCCGTTGCGCCATGCCTTCACGGTTCGCAACCTGCAGCCACCCCAGGCCCTGCTCAACGCAATTGACCGAATGATGCCGATGCTGCGATTTTTCCGGCATGGTGACGGTAATTTCGCGCTGTTCAACGGCATGGGCCCGACGCCGGTCGATCTTTTGGCAACCGTGCTCGCTTATGACGATGCCCGCGGTCAGCCTGTGAACAATGCCGCGCACTCGGGCTATCAACGCATCGAAGCGAAAGATGTTTTGCTGTTGGTCGATACTGGCCGCATTCCGCCGATCGGCGTGAGCCAAACTGCGCATGCCGGTTGTTTATCATTCGAATTATCATCCAAACTTCAACGCATCGTCGTCAATTGCGGCTTGCCCGCGTATAATCAGGATAGCTGGCGGCAGGTGGCGCGCGCCACAGCAGCGCATTCAACCGTCACCTTCAACGACACGTCGTCGGCAGGCTTTCTTGATGCCGGTGCATTCAGGCACCTGATCGGGATTCCCATGGTTGCAGGACCGAAACAGGTTTCGACGGCTCGCGGAGAGCGAGAAGGAATGTTGGTGTTGGAATGTTCACACGATGGATACGCCGATGTTTTTGGCGTCGTGCATCAGCGAACGATCGCACTCGCCGTTGACGGCTCCCGCGTTAACGGTGAAGACACATTCTCGCCGGCCCGAGGCAGTGCGTTGCCGCGCCGCGCCGCGGACGAATTCGCCATTCGCTTTCATCTGCATCCTTCAATCAAGGCCAACCGGTTGACGGACCGCCATGGCGTAATGTTGGTATTGCCGAACCGAGAAGCTTGGACCTTCGACGCCAAAAGCAGTCAAGTCGAGCTCGAAGAGAGCGTCTACCTTGCTAGTCCGGAGGGACCGCGGCGTACCACTCAAATCGTTATTTACGGAGCGGCCCGCGAAGTACCGCGTATATCCTGGACATTCGCCCACGTCGCCCCGACGATCATCGGATCGGCGCGAAACCGTGGCGAGGAACCGCGACTGCCATTATGACCAGGACCTTGCCATGACCGAACGATCGCGCCTGGTGACACGCGCTCTCATTTCCGTATCGGACAAGACTGGTCTTGCCCATTTGGCCCGCGCGCTTGCAGCCCATGGCATCGAGCTGATCTCCACGGGCGGCACCGCGAAAGCGGTGAGCGAAGCCGGGCTCAAGGTCGTCGACGTCGCCGACTTGACGGGATTCCCTGAAATGCTCGATGGGCGCGTGAAGACACTGCACCCAAAGGTGCATGGCGGGCTGCTCGCCGTACGCGATGACAAAGCACATGCGGCATCGATGCGGACTCACGGCATCCGGCCGATCGATCTTTTGGTGGTCAATCTCTATCCCTTTGAGGCGACAGTGGCGAAAGGTGCGGATTTCGACCATTGCATCGAAAATATTGACATTGGCGGCCCTGCAATGATCCGCGCCGCGGCCAAGAACCACGCCGATGTCGCGGTCGTGGTCGAACCCGAGGATTACGAAGCATTACTGTCCGAACTTAAGGCGCATGGCGGCTCGACTACGCTGGAATTCCGCAAACGACTTGCCGCCAAAGCATACGCGCGTACCGCGGCTTATGATGCCGCGATCGCCAACTGGTTCGCCGCGGCGCTCGGCAACGGCACGCCAGCGTTTCGCGTCTTCGGCGGACGGCTTACCGAGGCTCTGCGATATGGGGAAAACCCGCACCAATCGGCGGCTTTTTATCGGACACCAGAGCAACGCTACGGCGTCGCGACCAGCAAACAGGTTCAGGGCAAACAGCTTTCCTACAACAACATCAACGACACCGACGCGGCGTACGAATGCGCTGCCGAGTTCGATCCGGCGCGCACGGCGGCGTGCGTGATTCTCAAGCACGCCAATCCATGCGGGGTCGCCGAAGGCGAAAATTTGCTTGATGCCTATCGAAAGGCGCTACGCTGCGATCCAACGTCCGCTTTCGGGGGAATAGTCGCACTCAACCGAGCGCTCGACGCGGACGCCGCGCGCGCCATCACCGACATCTTTACCGAAGTCATCATCGCGCCCTCCGCCAGCGACGAGGCTATCGCCATCCTCGGCGCGAAAAAAAATCTACGCCTTTTGCTTGCCGGCGGGTTGCCCGATCCGCGCGCGCGGGGGCTAACGATGAAGTCGGTTGGCGGCGGATTACTCGTGCAATCGCGCGACAACGCGGTGGTTGACGATTTCGAACTGAAGGTAATGACCAAGCGCGCACCGACCAACGCCGAATTCGCCGACCATCGCTTCGCCTTTCGCGTCACCAAGCACGTTAAATCGAACACCATCGTCT
>JACQTM010000320.1 GCA_016210825.1 Hyphomicrobiales bacterium | reverse complement strand
CTCGACCATCAGGGCAATTAGGGTGAGCAAGGCGGCCATGGTGTTCCCGATGGATGCAACACCGCTTGTACACGGCGGCGACCTCGACGCCGCGCGCCGGCGGTTTCCGGACGCACCGCAACCTTTCATCGACCTATCGACAGGGATCAATCCCCATCCCTATCCGTTGCCGAAATTTTCCTCCGATGTATTCACCCGCCTTCCCGAACCCGCGGCGATCCTTGGGCTTTGCGCACTCGCTGCGAAGACCTATGGCGTACCGGACGCCGGGTGTGTTGTCGCGGCTCCCGGTTCGCAAATCCTCCTTGTGCAGGTGGCTTCGTTGGTCCCGTCCGGACGCGCGGCAATCCTTGGCCCGACCTATGGCGAGCTCGCCCGCGCGGCGAAAGTCACCGGCCACGAGGCGAAGGAGGTAACGCGTCTCGAAGACATGAGCGACGTCGATCTCGCCATAATCGCTCATCCCAACAATCCGGATGGACAAGTTTTCGCAAGGGATAGGCTGCTCACCCTCGCCGACACGCTTCGCGCCCATGGCGGGCTTCTGTTGGTTGACGAAGCTTTCATGGATGTTGGCCCGGCCGGGGCGAGCCTCGCCGGCGACGTTGCCCGAGACAATATTGTCGTGCTGCGATCATTCGGGAAATTTTATGGACTTGCCGGGTTGCGTCTCGGATTCGCGCTCGCCGCCTTGCCAATTGCGGCGCGGCTCACCGCCGTGCTTGGGCCGTGGGCGGTATCCGGGCCGGCAATTGCGGCGGGAGAAATTGCCTTGGCCGACACGGCGTGGGCAAGTTCAACCCGCACGGCACTGGCCAAAACCGCGGCGCGTCTTGATCAAATGCTCGCTGCAGAGGGACTTAAAGTGATCGGCGGCACGCCGCTCTTCCGCCTCGTGCAGAGCACGTCGGCAGCAGAACTATTTGTACATCTCGGGCATGCCGGCATTTTTGTACGCGCCTTTTCCGAACGGCCGGATTGGCTGCGATTTGGGATTCCTGGCGGCGAGACAGACTGGCAGCGCCTCGGCGCGGCCATTGCCACGGCGCGTCAGCGTCCCTGATAGGCGGGCGTGCGCACCACGAGGCCGTCGAGGTTCTCGGTCACCTTGATTTGGCATGAGAGGCGGGAGCTTGGCCGCACGTCATAGGCCGTATCGAGCATGTCCTCTTCCTCGGACGACGGCTGGCCTACGGTCGCGGTCCAGGCTTCATCGACGTGAACCATGCAAGTCGCGCAGGTGCAGGAGCCGCCGCATTCGGCGACGATACCTTCGATGCCGTTGCGCTGCGCCGTCTCCATCACGGTGGCGCCGATTTCGGCTTCGACGGTCTTTGCGTGACCGTCATGATCGATGAATGTAATTTTCGGCATGACGAGCGTTGTCGCGGCGTGCCTGTCGGGCGGGCGAGCGCAGATCAGTCTCCGCTACCCGGTTTTGGCGAGAAATGACCTTCGAATTTATTCGGTACGCCTTCCCAATCCTTGGAATCCGCAGGCGCATCCTTCTTGACCGTGATGTTCGGCCAGACCTTGGCGTATTGCGCATTCAGCGCCAGCCATTTTTCCAGGCCCGGTTCGGTGTCGGGCTTGATTGCCTCGACCGGGCATTCCGGTTCGCAAACACCGCAATCGATGCATTCGTCGGGATGAATGACCAGCATGTTCTCGCCTTCGTAGAAACAATCCACGGGGCACACTTCCACGCAGTCGGTGAGTTTGCATTTAATGCAGTTATCGTTGACGACATAAGTCATCGATGCATTCCAACTTGATCGTAAGCCATGCTGATGGGTTGAGCCGACGGGACACCGGCGGCGGCAATCTACTCGGCGCGGTCCGCCGCTGCAAGAATGGCGCGTGACCGTCCATTCAACGCATGGCCGCCCGCGCGGCGGCGGGATCGCCCCAGGCGGTGAAGCCTGCAATAATATAATTCTCCGCCGCACGCCCATAGACAAGCGCGCCACCGTCCGGCGCCGTCACGATGCCGCCGGCGGCTTCGAGCACAGCCTGACCGGCCGCGACATCCCATTCCGATGTCGGCGCGAGCCGTGGATAGACATCGGCATTTCCCTCGGCGATCCGGCAAAACTTAAGCGCGGAACCGCACGGACTTCGTTCGCTGACGTCGAGGCGGGCGAGATATGCCGCGCTCGCATCATCGAAGTGCGATCGGCTGGCGATCGCGACCAGACCGCCCGCCGGCCGTGGACGGGTCTCGATGCGTGTGACATCGCCCGTGCGCCGGCCCTCGCTCCGTGGCACGATGCGCAAACGCTCGGCGAATTGTCCGACAATGCCGCGCCAAACAAGACCGAGTGCCGGCGCGGCTATCACGCCGGCGACAGGCACGCCGTTCTTCACCAGCGCAATGTTGATCGTAAATTCCTCGCTGCCAGCTATGAATTCACGTGTGCCGTCGAGCGGATCGACGAGAACAAAGCAATCAGCCGGTGCCGGCGCGTGGCGGCGCGAATGGGCCTCTTCCGAGATGACTGGAACGTTCGGTAGGCGTTTTGACAATTCATCAATGATGAAGGCTTCGGTCGCTTCGTCTGCCGCAGTGACGGGCGAATTGCCGTTCTTGATTCGATGCTCGATGGTCGCCGGATCGATGGCGACAAGGCCCACCGCGGCGCGGGCGGCGATCTCCGTTAGCCCAGCCATGAGGCTGCTATCGATACGAAGTGAATTCTGCGACAATTTGATTCCCCGCAACATTCAAGACCCTGGATGCACCCAGCTCTTACCTGAGCGCAATACAGGGATACCTCCACGGCATCACAATCGCCGTCGCGAACACTGACCAAAATATGGCAGTGGGCGGCGCGGTAAACGGGCGCCTAACGCGCTGCGACGGAAATGCCCAATATGCACGCTTTCCTTGTTCCACTTCCTCAATCATGCCCAGTAAATGTCACATCGTCAGAAGGAACACCAATTGCCGCCCGGAGGTTGACCGACTACTGGGGGATACGCCCCTGCGCAAGCAGGGGCCAATCATATGTAGGAGGCAATCATGAAACTGAGCTGGCTCATCGCAACCACCGCAGTCGTCACGCTCGCTGGTGCAACGGCGGCAAATGCCCAAAGTCCGTTTCAATGGCAGCTCCCCGCAAGCGGGTTTTCCAACAGTGCTATCGTGATCGAGGGTGGTCAGATCGTCGGACAGGATCCGGACCTGTTCGTTCGCTCGCAGATTTTACGTGACAACCCACTTCGTTCCGGCGGCAACAGCTGACGACTCCGATCCATACCGGAGAGCAAAGCCCGGCGCATGACGCCGGG
>JACQTM010000319.1 GCA_016210825.1 Hyphomicrobiales bacterium | reverse complement strand
GGCTTATGCAGACCCCAATCGGGAACAAAGAATGCGAGAGCAATGCAGAGAACGAACGAAATCGAAAAAAGCAAACCCAAGCTCACTCCGACGACCACAATTGACAGCCGTCTTGGATTTGTTGACGTCACATTCATTCTAGCCTCCTAATTTCCAACCAAGCGATCAACGCGTCGATAGATTTCGTTGCTCAGCCCGGATCCTGTCCGTTCACAAAAAGCTTGCCCGGCCGAACATGTGTCGCGCACAAAATCGCGCGACGCATGATCGCCCTTAAGTTCGGTCAGCGGTTGCAGGCACCCCAATAGCCGTAGCCGCGATCACGATCGGTCGCGACCCAGCACCGATCCATATGACCCATCATCTTTTCGACATGCATCATCGTACGGCCCATGGCGAATGGGTTCATCGTCATCGGTGCTCCCATTCCCGGCATCATGTTCATGCCCTGCATCATGCCAGTGCCGCTTCGCATCATGGGGCAATTCATCATCCCACCCTGTCCCATCATACCGCCAGACATCATCGGGCAATTCGTCATCATCGTACTCTGTGACGTCTTGCCGGAATGTTTCATTACCGCCGAGACATCGCTTGGCGTCGGCGCAGGCTTATTGGATTGCTGCGGCGTGGCCTTGATCTTGGTCTTGGCTTTTGGCTGTGCTTTCTTCGCCTTCGTTGTCTGTCCCGGATGATGGGCGTCTTCTGCCCGAAGTTGCTGCGTGGCGATTGGTGCGATCGCGACAGCGAGCGCGATTGCGGCGATGATCATCAAACGTTTCATGGTTTTTCTCCTATGGATCTGCGTGCATTTGCACACATAGACGTCAATTGATGCGTTGGTTTTTGTTGCGCATCGCTCCCCAAGAGTGAAGAGGGAGTTGCGACATAGACGGCCGCCGGAGCGGCCCACGAGCAGCAGTCAATCCTGCTTGACGCAAGCCGAAGGCAGCTCAGGAAAAGATGCGGGGAGGTTTAAAATCAGGATTAGGCTGATTGAGAGCCAAAGTGATCTCGCTAGGCCAGCCATGGGTGTCATTGATGACATCGATGGCAAACATCGCATTACCAGTCATGATCGCTACGGAAAACGCCGCACAATATCCGCCCGCGGCACAAGTGCCGCTGCATTGGTCGGAGCCGCAACATTTTGGACCCGGAACGTGTAAGCTGGTTGTCGTTGCAGCATTTGATACCGAAACCTTACCCGACAACGTGACTGTCACTTCGGTCGAAAGGTTGTTGCCCTTTTGGGCGGTCTCGTAATTGACCGTCGCAACGCCCATCTGCGTCGGAGCGAACGCATACGATTCGCCGGTTGTGAGAAATGAGAAAAACACGATCGCCGTTACGGCTACGGCCAAGCGCAGTGCAGTCGTTGCGCACCCGCGCCTTAGAGAACTGGCCAGTTTCAGCAGCCCAGACATGACTCGGCGTCTCATTACATTGGCATCGTGGGTACGTTCTGCCACCGGCAGAACTAGTACATTGAGCTAGATCAATTGGCTGCAAATAGCCGATGCTACCGGATGATCCACATGGAAGCTGTTTTAATGCGAATTAAACGGGATCAAATCTAAAGCTACCACTTCGGTTTGGGCGAATAGGTTCGGAGACTGGCGTGAGCCTGAAATTGTCATTTCTTGGCGGCGCCGGCACGGTCACCGGGTCGAAATATCTTGTCGAAGCCGAAAACCATAAGCTGCTTGTCGACTGCGGATTGTTTCAGGGCTTCAAAGAACTTCGATTGAAGAACTGGGCGCCATTTCCGGTTCAGCCCCGCAGTATCGATGCAGTTCTTCTGACCCATGCGCATCTCGACCACACCGGCTATTTGCCCTTGCTGGTGAAAAATGGATTTTCGGGTCCGGTCTTTTGCTCGGAATCGACGGCCGATTTCTGCGGCATCCTGCTGCCTGATTCCGGACACCTGCAAGAGAAGGATGCCGAATTTGCCAATCGGCATGGTTTTTCGAAACACAAGCCGGCACTGCCCCTCTATACGTTGGAGGACGCGGAGCGGTCGCTCCGGCAAATAAAGCCGATATCATTCACTCAAACGCATCAATTGCCCGGCGGAGCTTCGGCCATCTTCAATCGTGCGGGACATATTCTCGGGGCCGCCTCAATCGAGCTTGATTGGTCTCGCATCAAGATCGTCTTTTCCGGCGACCTTGGCCGATACGATGACGCAACCATGGTCGATCCGTCACCGATCGAGCGCGCGGATTACCTCATCGTGGAATCGACATACGGAAATCGCCGCCATGACAAGCGCGATCCGGAAGACGCTCTGGCGGAGATCATTGAACAAACTGTGGAGCGCGGCGGAACTGTCGTGATCCCTTCATTCACCGTGGGCCGCGCGCAAAGCCTGATGTTCCATCTTCATCGCCTCAAAACTGCAAATCGGCTGCCGAACGTTCCGGTCTTTCTCGATAGCCCGATGGCGATTGATGCCAGCGAAATCTTTTGCAGGCACATGAGCGACCACAAGCTTGATGAGCGCGATTGCAGGCTTTCCTGTTCCGTTGCCAAGTATGTTCGCAGTGTCGAGGAATCGAAAGCGCTCACCGCAAACCCAATGCCAAAAGTCATCATTTCCGCAAGTGGCATGGCGACCGGAGGACGGGTACTACATCACCTCAAACGCTACGCTCCGGACCCGAAGAACACGATCCTGTTTGCGGGATTTCAGGCGGGCGGCACCCGTGGTGCCGCCATGGTAGCGGGCGCAGACAGCATCAGGATGCACGGAGAAATCGTGCCAGTACGCGCCCAGGTTAAGAACCTCGATATGTTGTCCGGCCATGCGGATGCCGATGAGATCATCAAATGGCTGAAGGGATTCGAGGCGCCGCCACGCAGGACGTTTGTCACCCACGGCGAGCCCGTCGCATCCGCCGCCCTGCGCGATAGGATCGAGGCCGAGTTGGGTTGGGCATGCATTGTCCCCGATCACGGTCAACAGGTCGACTTATCATGAACGCTGCGAATCCCGCCGTGACATCTCCGGTCGGCACCCATCACTTGCGAGCCCGTCGGCTCGGCGTGGACACGCAATATGAAGCCGTGGTGTTCATGCACAAGGAATGCCCGGTGTGCCGGTCTGAAGGATTCACGGCGCATAATCGTATTTTGTTGCGCGCGGGCGAGCGGCGCGTCATCGCTACCCTCTACCAGATCACAGGTGATCTGATTGCGCATGACGAAGCGGCGCTGTCGGAATCCGCCTGGCAACGGCTCGGATTACGGGACGGCGGCACCATCACGGTCACGCATCCAGAGCCACTTGAATCTTTGAGTCGTGTGCGCAGCCGAATCTATGGGAACGAGCTGAGCGAAGCCGAATTCCGAGCCATCGTAACCGACATTGTCGATGGCAAATATTCTGACATTCACCTCTCGTCCTTCATTACCGCTGCGGCCACACGGCCGCTCGATCAAAAAGAGGTTCTCGCCCTCACCAAGGCGATGGTCGACGTCGGCGATCGGCTGTCATGGAACGCCGATGTCGTCGTCGATAAGCATTCCGTGGGAGGCTTGCCGGGCAATCGAACGACCCCGATCATCGTTCCAATCGTCGCCGCGCTCGGCCTGACGATGCCGAAGACGTCGTCGCGCGCGATCACCTCACCCGCTGGCACCGCCGACACGATGGAGACAATGGCGCCCGTCGATCTCGATACCGCCGATATTCATCGGGTTGTCGAGCAGGAAGGCGGATGCATTGCTTGGGGCGGCGCGGTCAAGCTCAGTCCCGCCGACGATATCCTGATCCGCATCGAGCGCGCACTCGATATCGATACTGAAGGCCAGATGATTGCATCCGTGCTTTCAAAGAAAATTGCAGCCGGCTCAACCCATCTTGTGCTCGATATTCCGGTTGGTCCAACGGCCAAAGTGCGAAGCGCGGAATCGGCTGAGGCGTTGTCGGCGGGGCTGATTGCTGTGGCCAACGCATTTGGGATACGGGCTAGCGTCAGCATTGGCGATGGCTTTCAGCCGATTGGCCGTGGTATTGGACCCGCGCTCGAAGCCAACGACGTTCTTGCCGTCTTGCAAGGCGCACCGGATGCGCCGCGCGACCTCAGAGAGCGAGCGATTACCCTCGCAGGTGTATTGCTCGAACTTGGTGAGCAGGCAGCAAATGGACAAGGTCAGGCCATGGCGGCACAAGCGCTCGATGATGGGCGCGCTTGGACCAAGTTCCAACGAATTTGCGAGGCGCAGGGCGGAATGCGAAGACCGCCAAAGTCGACACACCGGCGACCACTGATGGCCGAGCGCGCGGGTCGCGTGGACACCTTCGACAACCGAAAGATTGCGAAGCTTGCCAAGCTCGCAGGTGCGCCCGATGACAAGGCCGCCGGCGTCGAGCTTCACGTCAAACTCGGCGATCCGGTATCGAGCGGACAGCCGTTGTGCACGGTTCACGCGGAAGCGCCAGGCGAACTTGCGTATGCCCTCGACTATGCGTCTACCAATCCAGGCATCATCGGGATTGGAGAACGATGACGTCCCCGCTTCTGGTCGCCATGCCCGGAAACGAGCGTTTGGCGATGGAACTCGCCGAGGCAGTCGGGTTCGAGCTGGGCGGCCTCGAAACGCGGCAGTTTCCTGATGGCGAGACGTATCTGAGATTTGTCACGACGCCCAAGGGACGATCGGTCGCGATCATTTGCACGCTTGCGCATCCGAACGAGAAAATCTTGCCGCTGATCTTTTCAGCGGCCACAGCACGAGAGCTCGGCGCTTCAAAGGTTGGTCTGATCTCACCCTATCTCGCTTATATGCGGCAGGACCGTCGTTTCAAGCCCGGAGAGGCCGTGACCTCACGGCAAGTTGCTCACCTCTTGTCCGACGCCTTCGACTGGCTGATCACCGTCGATCCCCATCTTCATCGCTATGGCTCGCTGAGTGAAATCTACCGCATTCCGACGCGTGTCGTTCATGCTGCGCCGTTGATCTCACAATGGGTCAAGAGCAAAGTGACCAATCCATTGATCATCGGTCCCGATAGTGAGAGCGAGCAATGGGTGGCAGCGGTGGCAAAGGACGCAGGTGCACCTTTCTCCGTGCTCGAAAAGGTGCGTCGCGGAGATCGCGACGTCGAAATCAAACTCAAGAACCTCGATGCGTGGACGGGACGAACTCCGGTTCTCGTCGATGACATCATTTCCACCGGGCGGACGATGATCGAAGCGGTACGGCTACTCAAATCGCACGGCTGGGCTCCGCCGGTTTGCATCGCTGTCCACGGGCTGTTTGCAGATAATTCTGACGTCTTTCTGGCGCAATTAGGTGCGCAAGTGGTCACATCAAATAGCGTTCCGCACGGGACCAACGACATCGGCGTTGGAAAAATGCTGGCCGGCGCCTTAAGTGAGTTTTCAACCATTTCCTCCTGATTGTTCCGAAGCTACATCACAGCCCTAGCATGAGATTTCAATTGTTAATCGGATTGGGGTGATAGCAAACCGCCATTTGATCTTTCTCAAGGTGGGACCGATGTTTTGATTGTAAATAATAAAAGAATGAGTCTTGGTCGAACTATTATTGCCCTTATGGTCGCTGTGTCGGTTGTCATATTGCCGACCGCAGGCGGCGCCGTGATGGGTATGAAAACGGCCAGTGTTTCGGTTTGGGACGCGATGCCGGATTGCTCCGAGCAGCATAGGATGTCTTGCGACAAGATGGGCAACGACTGTGCGGCCATGGTAACCTACACGGTCAGCTGCATCAATTCTCTTGCACTTGCGCCTATCGTAACCGAATTCCCGCAGTTCATTGTCGGCGAGACAATATCTTTCTCCTTGAACAATCGCGCACCCAGTGGCGCGAGCAGCGATCCACCGCTACCGCCCCCTCGGGCTTGATCTCACTCGAAAATCGCAACCCGGTACGTAAGCATCTCGCTTGCGCGTGAACTGGCACGCCCGAATACGTTCGATGAACGTCAATCGCGGCTTTTGACCAACTCATAGGAATAAGAAATCATGAAACGGACAATGCTGATTGCCATCGTCGTCACCGCTGGCATGATAATGAACGCCGCCTTCGCGCTTGCCGGCGCAACGATCTCGGACAAGCGCTACTGGCCAAACGAAGCCCGAGGCAACCCGCCTGACACAGCGATTGTATTGAGCCGGAAAGCACCGACCGCTGCGGTCGCACCACAGGTCAGCTCGGATCAGAACCGAGGCCGGAGCCAGAAATTTTGCCGTGCCCGCAATCTTGACGATTCGAAATTAAGCCACAATGCCTGCTGACAGCATCGCCGGGACAACACGATGCCAAAGTCATGCCCAATTCCGGCCGGCTCGCCTTGCGGGCCGACCGTCTCTGCAGGACACGCTGGTGACGGCGAAAACTCTCAACTAATATCGCAAGTGGACCACTCAATGAAGGCTCATCAACCAGTCACGGTCCCGCCAGCCGGGACGTTGAGCGATGGAGTTTGGAAATGAATGACTTATCGGATGTTCCCGCAAACGCGGGCTCGATGCGACATCACCTGACGACCCGGCGCGGTTTTATCGCTACGGCAAGCTTTGGCGCCGTCAGCCTCTATGCGTTGTGGGCTGCCTTCGATGCTGCGCCGTTTAATATTGTCGGGCTTCATGACAGTAACGTCCCGGGCGGTGGTCATGGCGGGGCCAAGGAGACCGCTGCCGATTCAATGGCCGGTCACGGTGGCCACGGTGCGGCAAACGCGGGCGCGGCATCGGAAGAATTCCGCCGGATGACGGAGGACTTCGTCGCGCGCCATCGTCTGCCCGACGGCAGCGTGCGCGCCCCGCGCAATGAATTGGCGCTCTCCGAAACGATGCCGGCCGCGCATGACATGCACGCCAGTCACGGCACGATGCCAATGGAAGCAATGAGCGGCACTCCGGTCGACGTCTATCTGATGGCGCAACAATGGTCCTACGAACCGGCCGTGCTCCGCCTAGATGCCGAAGTACCCTACCGTTTCCGGATGATGGCGACCGACGCCAGTCATGGGGCTGCGCTCCAGCTTGGACGCGGCAGCCAGATCATCCGTCTCCGGCGTGGCATCCTGACCGATCGGGAACTGACCTTCCGCCGGCCGGGCGAATACCTCGTCTACTGCACGGTCTATTGCGGGGTTGGCCACGACCGCATGACCGGCAAAATCATCGTTTCGTAGCGGAGGTGGACATGACAACGACTCGACAATCCTTGGCCGCCCTGCTCCGCGATCTCCCGGCCGCGCATCGCGCGCTACTAACAACGCTCGTCGTCAGTGCGCTCGTCACGCTCGGATATGGCGTCCTGTTCGGCGCTCTGACGGCATTCGTCAGGGCCGGTTTTTTCGAGCTCCATCCGGAGACCGGTTATCGCTTCATGACGTTGCACGGCGTTACGATTTTCTTCTACTGGCTCTATTTCGGCCAAGCGACAATGTTGCTGGCACTTGCGGCGGCCGAGGGCGGTGCCATACGCGGCATCAAGCTCGCGCCGGCCGCATGGCTCGGCACGCTGCTGATGCTGTTGGGCTTCACCGCTAATCAGATTGGCGCATGGACCGGCCCGCCTTTGCTTTACGACGCTTCACCTGAGGTCGCCGGCGAGGAGCGCGTCGCCGCCGGAATGTCTTACGTCGGCTATCTGCTGCTGGCTGCCGGATTATTCCTTGTCGCCGCCTCGGCTATCGCGACCGCGCTCGCGGCCAAAGCTGCCGCAAATCCCCGCGTCTGGTCGACAATCGGATTTGGCGTCGTCACCTGGGCCGGGCTGCTGATGGTCAGTTCCGTTGCCGCGGTGAACGCATTCCTGCCGTCGGCGCTGTGGGCTTACGGACTGGCTGACATGCCGACCGATCCGTCGACCGGATGGCATCTTCTCTTTCACAACCTGCACTACCTTCCGCTGATGGGAACGGTGCTAATCTGGTATGCGCTGATCCGGGAGATGACCGGGGTGAAGTCGATATTCGGCAGCCGTTTCTCGAAGATCGTGTTTGCCTCCTATCTCATCTTCGTGCCGCCGACGTCGCTCTATCACATGTTCCTAGAGCCAGGTCTCGCACCCCTGGTCCGGGTGCTTGGCTCGTTGTTGTCGCTGTTCATCAGTGTGCCGACCGTTGCCGTTTTCCTCGTAATTGTCGTCTCGCTTGAAGCGTCGATGCGGGCTCGCGGGTCGCGCGGCCTGTTTGCATGGATGCGCGCGTTGCCGTGGCGGACGCCGGAGATGGCGGCAATCGGCGCGGCCGTGGTCAATCTCGGCCTTGGCGGATCGCTGGCCTTCGTCCTCATTCAGGAACGGCTCGCGACGCTGCTCAGCGACACATTCTTCGTTCCGGCCTATTTCCACTTCCTGACGGTTGGAACGGTGTCGCTGACGTTGCTCGCCGGCCTGATGCGCATTACCCCGGCCCTCACCGGCGCGTTGCGCGCACCGCGACTGCTGGCGCTGATGCCTGTTGTTGTCACCGTCGGCCTGGTCCTGTTCGGTTTCGCGGGTATCTTTGCGGGAATCTCCGGCATGCCGCGGCGGGTTCTCGATGCCTCCTACGACGGTGCCGCGCCGGCGAACTGGTTAATGCTGTCGCAAATCGTCGGTGTCGGGGCGATCCTGATGGCGGCGGGCCTTCTCATCCACGTCGCCATCCTGCTCGCCGGGATTGCCCTGCCGGTGCGGCGGACGGTGCCGTCGCGATCGCCGGCCGTGCTCGCAACGCCGGACGGCGCGGCATTCCGTCAAGCGGCGTGGACGGGACCGCTGTCGGTCGTCCTTCTCGTCGCGGCGATGTATGCGATCACCATCGTTGCCTTCTCGTTGATGCAGGCCCTGCCGGTCGTGGCGAGTGCCGGTGGCCACTGATAAGGGAGCGCTTTCCGATGACTGAAGACAACGTTCTCATTTCGATCGTTTGCATCGTATGGGCGGCGCTCGCGCTGCTTTACGCAACGGTGCCGATGTTCAACATGCCGGGGAGCGCCCTGGTCTGGGGCGCGGGCGCCGCGATATTTGCGGCGCTCGCGGCAATCATTGCCGTGGTTGAAAGGGCTGGTGCTTCGCGAAACGCATGAACTGAACACTGCGGGTTCAAAGCCGATCCCGCAATCAATGTTTGGCCTCACCGATTGATCCATGTGGAATGTTTGTGGGGCGTAAAGCGTCGCAGAGCATCGATATCATGCGACTCGCGAAATCACTGGGACAAGCACCTTCAAGTCGAAAATGTCATTCTAACGTTCGGTTCAAACTGTATTCAGGAAGGGCCGCCCAGTCCAGTTTTCGACTTATCGAGATGCGGTGCGCAATAAATCTTGCGGTGCCGCGCAATTACCGTCATTGGCCATAGTGTTCATTGTCGCAATTCCTGCGGCTCGGGATGAGTCACAAAGCGCTTGCGTGCTTTATTTACTGGCGCACGTATTCACAGTCGTACGCCGTGTCCACGGTGACGATGAAGTCTTTGACCTCAATCGAGCCCACACAGCCAAAAATCAAACGCTGGTAGCTAAGTGCAGCGAGTAACTCCGAATGACCGCTTGGGGTCATGAGCTGCTGACGGAGGCACGTTGAGGGCGACCTTTTTAAGCGCCACATCTAGAGGAACGGTTCGGCACGTTTCTTAAGTTCGTCAAGCCCCACTTCGTTCGGATTACGAGGCTTGCCTGGGTGGATGATGGAGACCTGGCAGGCTTCGGCCGCTTCCACGAGCTGGCGATAGGTCCCAGCGTCCGGATTCACGATAGACGCCTGTTTGTTCGCATCGTAGGCGAACATTTTGTCGTTGATCTGGGTGCATTCATTGCATGTGGTGCATCGGGCGGTCTCGATGTAAGGATCATCCGACGATCTTTCCGGCTCGGCGGACTCGGGAACCTTCACCGGCGCCACGACCGGCGTCACGCTTACCGGTGAGTGCCCGTTTCCGCGCGACTCGGCCGCGGGATGCGATTGCGCCTCCCACGCCTTGCGCTCTTGCGCGAGCAGCCTTGTCGCGTGTGAGTTGTGAATGCCGCCGAGTTCCTGAAGGCTGCGCCACATCTCGGAGCAACGGCGGGCTTCCCGAACCAGTTTGTCGTCGACAATCACTTTTTGCAGCATGTCGTTGTGATCGACCATCAGCAAGCAGGGTATCTTGTCGGACAAGCCCTTTGGTTCGGGAGCCAGAAATTCGCAAACTGGAACCATACTGCCATTCCACTTCACCCGCGGAACCCGCGCGAAATGCTTGGCGTAGCGCTGATCGCAGGCCACAAAATCGGCCAAGGTAAAAGCAAGACTCTCGGAGATTCTTTGATGCGCTTCATCCTCATAGGCGAAGTGATAAACCGGCCAGTCGAGATCCGCTTGGGGATTGTCCTCAAGATAGAACCGTGAAGCCCAGTCCGGCCCGGCGGAAGGATCATAGGCAAAGGCCGGGAAAGCCCGCGACTCCATTGCTGCCGCGGCGTTCAGATAGGGTGGGAGGCCGTTATCGCATGCGCCTGAGAAGACGCTGAACAGGGCCGGACCCTGATAGGTCAAGCCACGGAACAATTGCTTCCGGAATCGCAGCAGATTTGAGCTGCTCGACTGCAAGACATATAACCCACTCAAGCCGATCGCCGTGTTGGCGAGCTGCTTGCTGCGCAAACCGATGGTATGGTTTCCGCTGACAAATGGCGACGGCTCCAGGATATCGTCGGTTTGAACCAGAAGTTTTATTCGCAGCCCGGCGTCAAAGGCCTTCAATATCGTATCGTTGTCCACCGCCTGCATGTTGGCGGCGTGTACGTAAATCAAATAGTCGGGAAATAGCTCGAGGTTCTCCAGGTCGAGACCATTCGCGCCGAAATCCGCAAAAAAGCCGTCGTGCTTGGATTCGTTGTATTCGCCTTCGATTTCGAGCTTGGCTATCACAATGGCCCTG
>JACQTM010000318.1 GCA_016210825.1 Hyphomicrobiales bacterium | reverse complement strand
TTCGGCTCGCGCGTTCGCGGCAGGCCCGGCGCAGCCGTGGCGCTGCGTGGGCTGATCGGCCCGCCGGTCGAGCTTGTGACCCTTCTCGGCATGCTCTATGCGCGCTATGGCGAGATCGAGCCACTGGCGCGCATTCTCTCGGGAGTGAGCGCCGCGGCGGTCGGCCTGTTCATTGCCGTATCCATCAAGATGGCGGCGCCGGTCTTTCGTAAAATCTTAAGCCCCGGACCGTTCATCGCGTTCGCCGCGTTCCTCGCCGTCGGTATTCTGCGCTGGCCGTTACCGTGGGTGCTTGTGTTCCTCGCGCCGCTCTCCATCGCCATTGCCTGGTGGAGGACGCGATGACCCCGCACAACGGTACGCTGAGCACGCTCGCCGTTCACTTCGCGATCCTGTCGCTGTTCGCGATCGGCGGCGCAAATGCCGCGGTGCCGGAAATGCATCGCCTCGCCGTCGAAGTCGAACGCTGGATGACCGACCGGCAATTCACCGACATGTTCGCCATTGCCCAGCTCGCGCCGGGTCCTAACGTTATCATCGTCACCCTGATCGGCTATCATGTCGCGGGCATTGCCGGCGCCATCGTCACCACGACGGCGATGTGCGGGCCGACCTGCGTGCTCGCCTATTTTGTCGGCAAGACCTGGCTGCGCTACGAAGAGGCCCGCTGGCGCATCGCCATCCAGGCCGGTCTCGTGCCGGTCTCGGTCGGACTCGTCGCAGCAAGCGCCTTCATACTTGCTCGCGCCGCCGATCATAACGTTGTCGCATTTGCGATTACGGCGGCAACCGCCGCGATTGGATATTTCACGCGCATCAATCCGCTGTGGATGTTTGCTGCGGCCGCGGCGATCGGATTGACCGGGCTCGTTTGAGCGCCGTTAAGTGTTGCCTTCCCGCGACGGACGATGTTTGTTAGGCATCCATAAAGCGCCATGAAAGAAGCGCCATGTAAAAGCCGGACGGTGGAGGGGACATGTCTGACGTGCAGCCTTCGGCGGGCCGGCGCATCCGTAATCCGCAGGATTTCTACGGCGGACTCGCGCTCATCGGGATGGCGCTGTTCGCGCTCTGGGCTATGAGCGACTTGAGCGGCATGCACGGTCCGAACTTTGGGCCGGGCACGGCACCGCGAATATTTGCGGTTCTCCTCGGCCTGAGCGGCGCTGCCATTTCTGCTATCGGAGTCGTAAGCGACGGCCCTGCGCTCGAGCGCTGGGCCATTCGCGGTCCTGTCCTGATTGTCGGTGCGATCCTATTTTTCGCAGTAGCGATTCGCCCGCTCGGGCTCGTCGTTACGAGCTTCGTCGCAATGATGATTTCGGCAACGGCGTCGCCCGCCATGAAATTGGTTCCGAGCGTCATCTGGTCGGCCATCGTGACCGCGTTTTGCGCCGTGCTGTTTCCGAAAGTGCTCAATCTCCCGATGGACCTCTGGCCGAGATTCTTAATCCAATGATGGATCTCGTTGCCAATCTTGGGCTGGGCCTTTCGGTTGCGGCTCAGTATCAGAATCTCGGCCTCTGTCTGCTCGGCGCGCTGGTCGGCACGCTGATCGGCGTGCTGCCGGGGATCGGGCCGCTCGCGACCATCGCCATGCTGCTGCCGATCACGTTTGGGCTTCCTCCCGTCGGCGCCTTGATCATGCTCGCCGGCATCTATTACGGGGCGATGTATGGCGGCTCGACCACCGCGATCCTGGTCAACATTCCAGGCGAGTCGGCTTCGGTAGTGACGACGCTCGACGGCTTCCAGATGGCGCGGCAGGGCCGCGCTGGCGCCGCGCTGGCGATATCGGCGATCGGCTCATTCTTCGCCGGCTGTGTTGCGACCATTATCGTTGCCGCGCTCGCGGCCCCGCTCACCGCGGTCGCGCTGTTGTTTGGACCGGCGGAATATTTCTCGCTGATGGTGCTTGGCCTGATCTTCGCGGTCGTTCTCGCCAAGGGATCGGTGCTCAAGGCAATCGCCATGATCCTCATGGGCTTGCTGCTCTCGATGATCGGCTCCGATCTTGAAACCGCCGTCGGGCGCATGACGTTCGGCATACCTGAACTTGCCGATGGCTTGGGCTTTGTCACCTTGGCGATGGGCGTATTCGGATTCGCCGAAATCCTGCGCAACCTGGAAATGCCGGCGCACCGCGATATCGTTCAGAGCAAGGTGACAGGCCTGATGCCGACGCGCGCCGACCTCATCCTTGCGGCGCCCGCGATCGGCCGTGGGACGCTTCTCGGCTCCGTTCTCGGCATTCTGCCGGGTGGCGGCGCGATCATCGCCGCATTCGCCGCTTATACTCTGGAGAAGCGCATCGCCAAGGATCCGTCGCGTTTCGGCCGCGGTGCGATCGAGGGCGTGGCCGGGCCGGAAAGTGCCAACAACGCGGCGGCGCAGACCTCGTTCATTCCGCTGCTCACGCTCGGCATTCCGCCGAACGCGGTGATGGCGCTGATGGTCGGCGCGATGACGATCCACGGCATCATTCCCGGCCCGCAGGTGATGACCAAGCAGCCGGAACTGTTCTGGGGCATGATCGCCTCGATGTGGCTCGGCAACCTGATGCTGGTGATCATTAATCTGCCGCTGGTCGGGCTCTGGGTG
>JACQTM010000317.1 GCA_016210825.1 Hyphomicrobiales bacterium | reverse complement strand
TGGACGAGATTGACGACCTGCGAATTCGCCGATCCGCTGGGATCGTAAACGAACTCGTTGAGCACCATTCGCGCATTCGCGGTGAGGCTGATCGTGCTGCCATCGAGGAAAGTGATGCCGACGCTGCTGCCGCTGCCGGTCTGCACGACGTCGCCCTTGAGCACCGCGTCGCCGGAATTAAGCGTGACAACGACACCGATGCGCAGCACCGTGACGTTGCCTTCCACCTTTGCGACTTTGCCGATCGCTTGCGCTGCCGCCTGCGGTGCGGTGGCGTGGGCGTATTTTCCGGGATTGGCCGGTCCGGCGAGCGCCTCGACGATGTCGCCATAGAGCGCCGCGCCCTCGGGCGAGAGCAGGGTGGCGCGCTTGTCGGACAAGAAATAGTCACGGACGACGACGCTCGCGCCATCGTCGCCGATCAGCTTGAGGTCGTAACCCACGCGCTTGAACGTGGCGGTGAACAGCAGGTGGGCATCGGGAATGGTGATGGTGCCCGCGGGCCCACTGCTGGGCGCCGGGATATGGGTGGAAGAATCGAACGTAAAATATGACTCGGCAGCGCCTGGCTGCGCGTCATTCAACATTCGAACGCTCCCCTAAGGGGTTGATTTTCTTATTTTTCAATAAAAAACGCGCTCACAGCGCGCGCCTGCTGCTTCCAACCCACCGAAATGCATTATTTGTAGGAAATAGATCAGGGTCAATAAGCAGTTAATACCGGTTATCAGCTGTGGTTATCGACCGCTCGCAATAATATTGCGAGCGCACTCAAGTACCCTTGGTTGATCGCATCGCCTGCCAGACGCGCGCCGGCGTTGCCGGCATGTCGAGATGCGCGACCCCGTACGGCGCCAGCGCATCGACCACCGCGTTCATCACCGAGGCGAGACCGCCGGCGCAGCCGGCTTCGCCGCAACCCTTGGTGCCGAGCGGATTGGTTTTCGCCGGTACCGGATGGCTGACGAATTCGATCTCCGGCATGCCATGCGCGCGCGGCAGCGCGTAATCCATGTATGAACCAGTGACGAGCTGGCCATCGGAATCGTAACGCGCCTGTTCGAGCAGCGCCTGGCCGATGCCCTGGACGACGCCGCCATGCACCTGGCCTTCGACCAGCAACGGATTGACGATCGTGCCGAAATCGTTGACCGAGGAATACTTCACCACCTCGACCTGTCCGGTGTCTGGATCGATCTCGACTTCGGCCACATGCGTGCCGTTCGGGAAGGCGGAGGGGATGGCGTCGGTTGTGTGCTTGACATCGAGCGATTGCGGACCCTCGGGCGGCAGCGCAAGTCCACCGCGGATTTTCTCGGCAAGTTCCATGATCCCGATCGAGCGATCAGTGCCGGCAATCGTGAAACGGCCGGCGGTGAACTCGATATCGGCGGCGGCGGCTTCGAGTACATGCGAGGCGATTGCCTTGCCGTTAGCGATCACTTTCGCCGAAGCTTCCACGATCGCCGTTCCGCTTGCCGTGATCGAACGCGAGCCGCCGGTGCCGCCGCCGGCGATCAATTCGTCGCTGTCGCCTTGCAGCAGACGGATGCGGTCGAAAGGAATACCGAGTTTCTCGCCCAGCACCTGCGCGAATGGCGAGGCGTGACCCTGTCCGTAGTCGAGTGTACCGGTGATGATGGTCACCGTGCCGTCCGCCTCGAATCGGATGCCGCCCATTTCCTTGTTCGGCGGCGCGGTAACCTCGAGATAGCTGCCGATGCCAAGCCCGCGCAATTTTCCGCGCTTCCTGCTCGCGCGCTGGCGCTTGGCAAATCCCTTCACATCGGCGGCGTCGAGCGCCTGCTTGAACACGGCGGGAAAGTCGCCGCTGTCGTAGACCATTCCCGACGACGCGGTGTAGGGCATCTGGCTCGGCTTTATGTGGTTGCGCTTGCGCAACGCGATCCGGTCGATGCCCATTTCGCTCGCGGCCCGGTCGATCAGCCGCTCCACGTAATAGTTGCCCTCTGGGCGACCGGCGCCGCGATAGGCGGACACAAACGTGGTGTTGGTGAACACGCATTTGGTTGAAACTTCGAGGAGTGGGGTCTTGTAAATGCTCGCGGTGTTCTTGACCGCGTTGAGCGAGGGCATCAGGGGTGCCACCGTGCCGAGGAAGGCGCCCATATTGCCGAAGATGGTGAAGCGAAGCGCAAGAAAATTGCCCTCCTTGTCGAGCGCGAGTTCTCCCGTCACCTCGTGGTCGCGCCCGTGATGATCGGAGACGAAGCTGCCGGAGCGCTCATCGGTCCATTTCACCGGCCGGTTGAGCGTGCGCGCGGCATGCAGGATGCAAATGTATTCGGGATAGACCGAGATTTTCATTCCGAACGAGCCGCCGACATGGCCGGTCAGTACGCGCACCTTGTCGGCGGGTGCGCCGAGAATGTCGGCGAGCTGCCCCTTCAGGCCAAATACACCCTGGCTTGGACAATGCAGCGTCCAGTGCGAACGCGCCGTGTCATAAACGCCGATCGCCGCGCGCGGCTCCATGGCGCTGACCACGAGGCGGCTGTTGACGAGTTCAAGCCGTGTGACATGGGCTGCCGCGGCAAACGCTTCGGCGACCTTGGCGCTGTCGCCATAATGGTAATCGAGCGACACATTGCCGGGCACGTCGTCGAAAAGTTGCGGCGCGCCGGGACGCGCCGCCTGTATGGCTGATGTGACCGCGGGCAGGGGATCGATCTCCACCTCGACTGCCTCGGCGGCGTCCTTGGCCTGCGCCGGCGTTTCGGCGACGACGAAGGCTACCGGATCGCCGACGAAGCGCACCTTGCCCTCGGCGAGCGCCGCGCGCCGAGGCCTTTTCATCTCGCTGCCATCGCGGCTCTTGAGCGGAATCGCGCATTTCAGCGGGCCGTAAGACTTAAGATCCTCGGCTGTATAAACACCACGCACGCCCGGCATCGCGCGCGCCGCAGCCGTTTCGATGCCGCGGATGACGCCGTGGGCGTGGCGGCTGCGCACTATCACGGCGTGCAGCTGGCCCGGCAGATCGATGTCGTCGGTATAGCGGCCTAGCCCGCGCAACAGCGTTGCGTCCTCGGTGCGCGGCACGGGTTGACCGATGCCGAATTTTGCAAAGGCCCAGGCGTTGGTCGGATCGTTAATGTTCATGATGTCGTCGGTGGGGCGGAATGGGGAACTTCCACTTAACGGCCCCCGTGCGTTTTCACAAGAATGTCCAAGTTCGGCCCGAATCGGGTTTGGACACCGCTGCCAGCGAAAATATTGGCGCCGCCGCCCTGGGCCTTTATTGATGCACAACAGCGGGGGTTTTTACGTCGTAACCCCCGCGATTGTCCCAAATTTGATCAACTCAATTTGGGAATTTTTCAGACCTTGTGAGGGAAAACCCGTACCCATAATCGGGTCGCTTGGACAAACTTTCGACCGCCCGGCCGGACATAATCACTTCAGTATTGCATCGGGAGGGAGCGTCACATGCCGAAGCGTTTGTCCATCGTTGCAGGTTGCCTAGCATTCGCGCTTGGCGCCCTGATCGGCCAGCCCGTCTCCGCGCAAAGCATCCCGAAGTCGCTGCAGCCGGGCGTATCTGAATCCACAATCAAGGAAAAGAAAAATAGCTGGACCGTCGGCATCGTCGGCGGCCTCCTGTCAGGTACCTATATGAAATTTGCCGACGAGCTCGCCAAGGTGCTCGACGACGGCGACAACCTTCGCATTCTCCCGATCGTCAGTTACGGCGCCGCGTCGAACCTTGACGACCTGCTCTATCTGCGCGGCGTCGACGTCGCGGTGACGCAATCGGATGTGTTTGAGTATTTCCGCACCGTGCGCAAGACCAGCAATCTGGAGAACCGTATCAACTATGTCATCCGTCTTCCGACCGCGGAAGTCCATCTCATGGCGAAAAAGGACATCAAGAGCATCGAAGATTTGCGCGGCAAGAAGGTCAGCTTCGGACCGGCGGGAGCCGGGTCAAGCCTGACGGGGACGATCATCTTCCAGCGTCTGGGCATTGAGGTCGAACAGGTTTTGACGAATGCCCCGAACGCGCTGAAGATGGTGAAATCCGGCGAGATCGCCGCGATGGTGCGCGTGATCGGCAAGCCGATCGATTTCTTCTCGAAAATCCCAGCTGACGACGGCCTCCACTTCGTCCCTATCCCTTTCAGCAAGAAATTCGCCGACTATTACACGCTCGGCGAATTCACCAATAAGGAATATCCGACACTTGTCGCTGAAGGCGAGCGGGTGGACACGATCGCGGTACCCACGGTTCTCGCGGTCTACAACTGGGCCAAGGGTGGCGACCGCTACCGCCGCGTCGAGCGTTTCATCGAACAGCTATTCGCGAAATGGGAGAAGCTGCAGGTGCCGCCATACCATCCGAAATGGCGTGACGTGAATCTCGCCGCGACAGTTCCCGGCTGGACACGCTTCTCGGTGGCCGAAGAACAATTGCAGAAACTGCGCAAAGACAAGCCGGCGCCGAGCCAGGCGGATCTGCAGAGCGAGTTTCGCGACTTCCTGAGCCAGGCGAGCGGTGGCGCCGCGCGAAACGACAAAGACCGCGAGGCGCTTTTCCGAGAATTCCTGACTTGGCGTGAAAAGAATAACGGCACCCGCAGCCGGTGAGTTTTGCGGGACGCGGGGCACGCGTAACGGATATCCGGCTGGTGGGGCGAGAATGAGCAAGCGAGGTCGAACCACCGATCGGAATATCCATAGACGGAGTTTGTGTAGTGAGTAGCCCGTCAAACAAGCCGTTCAATCCCTTCGAAACCTATGCGCCGAAGCGGCCGCGCGAGCTGCCGACACCCGATGAGGCGGCGCACGAAAAGAGCATCGCCGAGTATTTCTCTGGCCCGGCGGTGAAGTCGCGTGAGGAGGCCGCATCGCCGCTCAGCGGCGAAGGTGATCGCAGCATCGATAACTTCCGGCTGCCGCGTTCGCTTGATCCCTACGTCTTCGAGGAACCGGTCGCGCCCGCGCCGCAACGCCGATTTCGGCCATTGCATATGGGCCTCGCGGCGCTCGCCGCGATAGCGCTAGCGGCGCCCGCGATCCATTATCTTTGGGTCGAAGCCTCGCCTGTGGGAACGCGCAAGACCGACAACTTCGGCTCACGCTTCGATCAAGCGGCCTCGAAAACCGACGAACGCTATATCCCGATGCCGGCGGAGCCGCCCCAGCCGCGAGTCGCGGCGGTTTCTTCGGCCGTCGGTGCGCCGATGCCGGCATCCGCCCAAGCGGTACCGCCTGCGCAACAGGTGGCGCCTGTGCCCAGTCAACCGATTTCCGCGCCGCCCGCGCCTTTGCCGCAGCGTCCGCAAACCGTGTTGCTCGAACAGAACCGAAATCTTGCGCCGTCGCCGCAATCCGCCCCGTCCGCGCAACCCGTTCCGCAAATGCGATCCACACCAGCAGCGTCCGGCGCGGCGATCGGCATGGCTGCGCCGAACGTCGCCGCGGATCAGGTTTCATCGGGCAACCGAAATGTCCGCAAACTCGACCCCGAGCAGATCGAGATTCTGATGAAGCAAGGCGAGGGCTTCGTTGCTGTCGGCGATCTTATAACCGCGCGTACGGTCTTCCAGCGTGCGGCGGAGGCG